>NZ_JACJSW010000167.1:0-46342 GCF_014698375.1 Microcystis flos-aquae FACHB-1344
TTCTGATTCGAGAGGATTTTTCACTGATTATTTTATCTAAACCTAATTTTTTAATCGTCTCTAAAATAGCCATTACATGACCATGAGGAAGACTTCTAATCACTTCAAAATGAGCGGGAATGCCTTCAGTCATTGACAGTGTTGCCCCTTTAAGAGCCAGTTTTAGATTGTCGATAATATCATCGGGTAATTTTGAGAGATTGGCCAGGGTTCTTTTTTTGACTTGATCTCCTTCTCGATAGGATTCACGAAGAAGGACAGCGGGGGGGGGAATTACGGTTAGGAACTTTTTCTATATACATGACTACCATTCTAGCAAATAGAGAGAATTCTTGTCCATTAAGAAATATTACAAATTACATGGGTACATCAAGAAAAGTTAATGGGTGTATCCATTGATGGATAAGGGTTTTCGGCTATTGTAGTAGATATGTATGGGGGAAGTTCAGATATTCTCCCTTGGTTTTGCGTCCATACCCCTCGGCAATATTCGCTGCTATTGACACTGAAGCTCGGCGAATCTGTGTTGTCATCCTATAAAGCTCTTCTTTGGGAAAAGTTTTAGTGAGACGATAGCAACTTTCAGCTAAATTTACGGCCTCCTGCCAAACTCTTAAATCTCGGTAAGATTGAATTTTTGAATCCGCCAGAGATTTTATCAACTTATCCCTATTGCCTACACTCTACACCCTGTCTCAACCCAAAAGATTGTACTACAATTTCCAGTACCCAGTTTCAATGCAAAGGGGGATAATTTTCGTTAACAATTCTTAAGGAAAAACTAGAAAAATTAGCTGTACGGGGGATGATACCGTAGAAAAGGCAATAGAATAATCATCGTGATATGACTGACTCCCCTGAAATACCTTATTTATTACGCGCTGCCAAAGGAGAAATCTTACCCCGTCCTCCCGTGTGGATGATGAGACAAGCAGGACGTTATATGCAGATTTATCGAGAATTGCGGGATAAATACCCCAGTTTTCGGGAAAGATCGGAAAATGCCGATTTAGCGATCGAAATCTCCCTGCAACCTTGGCGCGCTTTTCAACCAGATGGGGTGATCATGTTCTCCGATATCCTCACTCCCCTAGCGGGAATCGGTATTCCCTTTGATATTATCGAAAGTAAGGGGCCGATTATCGATTCTCCCATTCGTACTCAAGCGCAGGTGGACCAACTTAATCCCCTCGATCCCGATCAGTCTTTACCTTTTATCAAAACGATTTTAAAAACCCTACGTCAAGAGGTGGGAAACAAATCCACTGTCCTCGGTTTTGTCGGAGCGCCTTGGACTTTAGCAGCCTATGCAGTGGAAGGGAAAGGTTCTAAAAGTTATTCTGTGATTAAAGGGATGGCTTTTTCGGAACCCTCGGTACTGCACCAATTTTTAGATAAATTAGCGGATATGATTGCCACCTATGTCCGTTATCAAATCGATTGTGGGGCGCAAGTGGTACAAATGTTCGACTCTTGGGCGGGTCAATTAACTCCCCAAGATTACGATGTTTTTGCCTTACCCTATCAACAAAAAGTAGTTCGTTTGGTGAAAGAAACCCATCCCGATACACCGTTAATTCTCTACATTAGTGGCAGCGCCGGCGTTTTGGAAAGAATGGGTAAATCGGGGGTTGATATTATTAGCGTCGATTGGACTGTCGATATGGCGGAAGCGAGACAGCGTTTAGGTAAAGCGATGATGGTTCAAGGTAATATCGATCCGGGGGTTTTATTCGGTTCCCAGTCTTTTATTCGCGAGCGGATTCTTGATACTATTCGTAAAGCAGGTAATCAAGGTCATATTCTTAATTTAGGTCATGGTGTTTTGGTGGGAACTCCTGAAGATAACGTGCGTTTCTTCTTTGAAACCGCTAAACAATTTAGTTATCAGGACTAGGGAACAGGGAACAGGGGATGGGGAAATGGGGAAATGGGGGAATGGGGAAATGGGGAAATTCAACTAAAACCCTAAAACCCTAAAACCCTAAAACCCTAAAACCCCAACACCATTTTTACTTTTTACTTTCAAACTGTCCCCTAAATTCTGCCGGATCAATTAAAATAATGAAAAAAATATTTCTAACGGGTGTGAGTGGCTGTATTGGACATTATATCGCCGAGATTTTACTGGAAAATCCCGACTATGAATTATATTTTTTATTGCGTAATCCAGAAAAGTTAAAATTTAGTTACCAAGGGCGATCAAATGTTCATATACTTTTAGGCGATATGCAAAATATTGGGGTATATGCGGAGCTTTTAAAAACAATGAATATAGCGGTTTTAATCGCTACCAGTTGGGGAGGAGAGGAGGAAAGTTATCAGATTAATGTGGTAAAAACCCTAGAATTAATTAGTTATTTAGATGCTCAAATCTGCGAGAAAGTCCTCTACTTTTCTACCGCCAGCATTCTCAATCAAAATAATCAACCTTTGCCCGAAGCTGGGGAAATAGGAACTAATTATATCCGCACTAAATATATTTGTTATAGTAAATTTGCTCACCTAGAAATCGCCGATAAAATTATCACTTTATACCCCACTTTTGTCTTAGGTGGTGACGAAAATAAACCCTATTCTCATATCTATGGGGGTTTACCGGATGTGTTGAAATATATCGGTTTAGTGCGTTGGTTTCAAGCTGATGGCAGTTTTCATTTTATCCATGCCAAAGATATAGCTCAAGTGGTGAATTATTTAATCGAAAATCCCGCACCAGAAAGCAAAATTGTCCTAGGCAATCAACGCACAACAGCTAACCAAGCAGTGGAGGAAATCTGCACTTATTTAAACAAAAAAATCTACTTTCGCATTCCTTTATCTTTAACCATTGCTAACTTTTTTATCAAAGTTTTTAACTTGCAGATGGAACCATGGGACCGCTTTGCCATGAATTATCGCCACTTCACCCACGTTAAAACCTATACTCCTGACGATTTTGGTTTAAAAAACTATTGTTCCACCCTCGATGATGTTTTAGCCTTGCGAGGAATTCCCCGAAAAAAACCCTAAGTAGTTGGGCTGCGGGGTTTGGGGGAGGCACTTCGTCCCCCGACGGGTAGGGTTGATTCATGAATCAACCCTACCTTGAATCAACCCTACCTTGAATCAACCCTACCTTGAATCAACCCTAGGGGTTTGGGGGGTAGAACCCCCCAAAAACTTGGCTTGAGTGATAAAATCAGAAATAATGCCCAACTCTTAACGCCAAATAGACTAATCCTGAAATTGTCTAGCATGAAATTGAGCGTAACGACCATTAAGATTTAATAACTCCTCGTGATTACCCACCTCGATAATTTCACCCTTTTCTAAGACTAAAATACGGTTAGCTTTTCTGACAGTTGCTAATCGGTGAGCAATAACAAATACTGTGCGCTCCGTCATAATTCTTTCTAAAGCTTCCTGCACTAAAGCTTCCGATTCCGAATCGAGCGCGGAAGTCGCTTCATCTAAGATTAAAATTCTCGGATTAGATAAAACCGCTCGCGCGATGGCGATTCTTTGTCTTTGTCCACCCGATAAATTAACACCCCTTTCTCCCACATAGGTATAGTAACCCTGAGAAAGTTCACTGATAAATTGATGAGCATTAGCAATTTTTGCCGCTTTTTCCACCTCTTGCAGATTAAAATCTCCCTGACCAAAAGCGATATTTTGGGCTATAGTGCCAGAAAAGAGAATATTTTCCTGTAAAACTACGCCAATTTGTCGCCGGAGACTTTTTAAAGTCACATCACGAATATCCACCCCATCGATTAAAATCTTGCCGGAAGTGGGGTCATAAAAACGCAATAAAAGATTAACTAAAGTGGTTTTTCCCGCTCCCGATGCTCCCACTAAAGCAATCATTTCGCCAGCGTGTGCAGTAAAATTAATATTTTTTAAAACCTGTCTGTCCTCATTGTAAGAAAAATTTACTTGACAATATTCAACTTCTTTGCTATGGAGTGGCAACTCGATCGCATTCGGTTTTTCGGTAATTGTTGGCAAAATAGCTAACAATTCAAAAATCCGATCCATGGAGGCTTGCCCCTGTTTAAATTGATTATAATTACTGGTAATATGGGCGATGGGATCGATTAACATTGCCACCGCTGCCACATAACTAACAAAGTCAATTCCAGTTAAATTCTTTTGGGAAATTTGCCAACCAGCGAGAAAGAATAAAAAGATGACACCGAGAGCTTGTAAGAATCCCACCACGACGTATTGTAAAGCTTTGGTGGATTCTGATAGGTATTGAGCGCGGCGATTTTCCTCCGCTTCTTGGGCAAAAAGCTCGGTTTGATAATCTTCAGCAGCGAAAGCTTGCACCACACGAATACCGCTAAAAACTTCGGTTAATAACGCAGAAAGATTAGATATTTTCGCTTGGGCGCGACGAGCATATTGTAATAATTTTTCACCAAAAAATCCCACCAAAACTCCCAACAAAGGAGCGATAATAATGACAGCGATCGTCAATTGCCAGTTAACAATAAACATATAGGCAAAGACGACAATTAACTGTAAGGCTGAGGGGATAAAATCATGGAAAAATTTGTTAATTACTTCCCCAATGCGATCAATATCTTCCGTTAAACGATAGGATAAATCACCAGTTTTCGCAGTTTCAAAGTAATTTAAACCGAGGGTTTGCAGGTGTGCATAAACTTTTTTTCTTAATTCGAGGGCAATTTTTAAAGAAGCTTTTGCCATCAGGGAATCTTGCCCATACTGAGACATTCCCCGCAGTAAAAAAACCACTGCCCCCACCCCCGAAAGTGTCGCCAATGCTTGCACATTTCCCTCGCCGATATATCTGGCCATTTGTCCGGCTAACCAAGCTAAAATCGGCCAAAATACCGTAAATCCGATCGTACAGATAAACGCCAAAATAATTGTTTGGGTTTGGGGACGGAGATAGGGAATGAGGTTCCAATAACTAGAGCGAGATTTCAAAATAATTTAGCGCCTTTAAATATAAGTATTCCTGCAAAATTAATTTGCTAGTCGAGACAGTTATCAGTTATCAGTTATCAGAACGTAGGTTGGGTTGAAGCATGAAACCCAACACACCCATGGATTACGCTACCGCTAACCCATCCTACAAATAATTGTGCCTCCCTACTTACTGTTTACTGATCACTGATTACTGTTTAGGCTCTCTTTCACTTTGGACAGAGGTTTACTCAGAGGTATAATTAACTTTGCTTAGGTACTGAAGAAAAGGAGATTGACTAACAAATTTGCTTAAGGGGTTAATCAGGATGTAGAGACGTTTGTAGTCCACGTCCCTACGATATTTTCCAACAAGACAAAGTTATGCTGCGATTAAACCGCCACAGCTTGATGAATGTAGCCTAATTCCGTCAATTTGTTCCAGACTTTGGCGACACTTTCCTCTAAAGTCTCTAAATCGGTGCGGCATTCCACTTCCGGGTTAAAAGGTGGTTCATAGGGATCATCAATTCCCGTAAAAGACTTGATTTCGCCAGCACGCGCTCTTTTATATAATCCTTTCACATCGCGCGCCTCACAGACATTTAAGGGAGCATTCACGAAAACTTCGACAAAACTGCCAATTTTTTGCCGTACTTCCTCGCGAATCTCACGATAGGGAGAAATAGCCGAAACTAGGACAATCACACCGTGACGGGTGAGCAAATTAGACACAAAACCAATGCGACGGATATTTTCATCGCGATCCTCTTTACTAAATCCTAAACCTTTGGTGAGGTTCGTCCGTACTACATCGCCATCGAGAACTTCAATGGAATAACCTTCAGCGATTAATTTTGCCTGTAATGCCTCGGTAATCGTGCTTTTCCCCGCACCGCTCAATCCCGTTAACCAAACCGTCACGCCGCCTTGTTTCATAGCAATCATTAATAATACTTAAATCCTGTTTAGCGTACCATATCTCAGTGATCAGTGATCAGGAGTCAGGAGTCAGGAGATAGGAGATAGGAGATAGGAGACAGGAGACTCCGAGACAGGAGACTCCGAGACAGGAGATTATTTTTATTTATCCTTCCCATCCCCCCACACCCCACTTCCCCACACCCCACACCCCACTTCCCCAACCTGATTGAAACAAACAACCTGTCACCACGATCACTGATAATGTATGTTGAGTTACTGTCTTGAATAAGGTAATGTTTAAGAAATTCCCCCCTCACACCCCGCTCATTCTTGGACTAGGTTCTGGGGTTGCGCTTTTTACTCTCACCAGTCTCTTTCTCTTTCACCCGAAACTTCTCGCTTGGCTCGATCGCAATAGTGCTTCGCTTCCTAGCCAAGATCCTAACCAACCCTCTGCCGTGGTTGATAGCGCTTCCTTACCACAAACCGAGCGAGATGTCAAGTTAAAAGATGTTGCCGATGCCAACGCGCCCTCTTTAGATCGTAGTCGCGCCCGCTATCTCCTGGCCATGGATTTATTGAGAAAATATGAAGGGGGTCCGGCTTTAAAACAATTAGAAGGCTTAGAAAAACAATATCCTGTCCTCGCTCCCCAGATTCTCCTCAAACAGGGACGCGCCCACGAATTAAGCAATGATAGTGAAAGAGCGCGAGAAATTTGGCAAAAATTACTGGAAACCTATCCCCAATCGCCCGTAGTGGCGGAAGCTTACTACTCTTTGGGCAAATACGACCCCAGTTATCATGAAAAATTGCTCAAGGAATACCCCCGACACCCGCGTACTTTGGCTTTAATTCGCCAACGTCTTCAAGAAAATCCCGATCAATTTCCCTTATGGTTGCAGTTAGCCAAGGCTAATCCTTTTGATCCTACCCTCAATCAAGCCCGCGATCGTTTGGTGAAAGACTACGCCGAGCAGTTAACTCCGGCGGATTGGGCAATGATTGGGGCGGGTTATTGGCAGTCGGGATTGTACGAAAAAGCCTATAAAGCCTACGCTAAAGCCACTCCTAGCCCCGAACAAGCCTATCGTTACGCCCGCGGGCTACAAATTGCCAAAAAACTGCCAGAAGCTCGCACCGCTTACCAAAAATTAATTAAAACCTATCCCCAGGCCCCAGAAACCGGTTTAGGATTACTGCGACTCGCCCAAATTTCTCCTAACCGCGATGCTATAGCATATCTCGATCGCATTGTCAAGCAATTTCCCGATCGCGCCCCGGAAGCTTTGGAAGCGAAAGCCAAATTACTGGACTCAACTAATGCCCAGGCCGCTAGTCAAACATGGCAGACTTTATTAAATAAATACCCAAAATCCGACGAAGCCGCCGATTATCGCTGGTTAATGGCCCAAAGAGCCGCTAAATCCGGTGATTACGCCAAGGCGTGGCAGTGGGCGCAGCCAATTGCAGTTAATAATTCCGATAGTCAAATTGCCCCGAAAGCAGCCTTTTGGGTGGGAAAATGGGCGCAAAAACTAGGAAAAAACCAAGAAGCAAAACAAGCTTTTACCTACACTATTTCTCGTCATCCCCATTCCTATTATGCTTGGCGCTCGGCGGTTTTATTAGGTTGGGACGTGGGGGATTTTACCACTGTCCGCTCCTATAACCCTACCACCGTCAAACCCGCCACTCGTAACGATCCCCCCGCTGGTTCGGAAGCTTTCAAGGAATTATATCGAATTGGTGAAGATACGGACGCTTGGAATCTCTGGCAAGCAGAAATTGTCGATCCTTGGAATTTAACCGTTGACGAACAATTTAACCTCGGTTTATATAAACTCTCTCGCAATCAAAATTTAGAAGGAATTAACCTGATTTGGCGCTTGCGAGAAAGAGATACCCCAGAGGAAAAGAAAGCTTGGAAAGTCCTGCGACAAAATGATAAATACTGGCACGCTTTATTCCCTTTCCCCTACTACGATACCATCCTGCAATGGTCAAAAGATAGACAATTAAATCCCCTGCTAGTGACGGCTTTAATCCGGCAAGAATCCCGCTTTGAAAAAGAAATTCGTTCTCCTGTGGGGGCAGTGGGATTAATGCAAATTATGCCCGATACGGGTAAATATATCGCGGGTAATACTGGCAATAAAAGTTATTCTTTAACTAATCCCGAAGATAACATTATGATGGGGACATGGTATCTCGATTATACCCACGATAAATTCGCCGGAAATTCACTTTTTGCCGTGGCTAGTTATAATGCCGGACCTGGGGCAGTTGCCAAATGGAAACAGCGTTTTGATTTTAGCGATCACGATGAATTTGTTGAGAATATTCCCTTTAGAGAAACTAAGGGTTATATAGAATCGGTGTTTGGTAATTATTGGAATTATCTCCAGATTTATAACCCCGAAATTCAAGAGCAAATGAACAGAATTGCTAACCCTTCCTAGGGAATTGATGGGGATGGGTAATTAACTCATTCCCTTAAAGTTATAATTAAATTGAAGATATATCCCCCCTTAATCCCCCCTTAATAAGGGGTGTGCCGATCCCCCCTTAATCCCCCCTTAATAAGGGGGGCATCTGACAGTTTTTAACACCTAGCTACTTACTAACTTTTTTCCTAATTATGCAATCATTTAACTGGCAAACCGTTGATCGAGATTCTCCTTTTACTCGCCTAGATTTTCGGACAAAATTAACCATGATGATCGTGGTTACTCTCATCGCTTTTACTTGGGAAAGTCCCCTCGCTGGCGGTTTACTAACTCTTATTGTCGCTTTAGCTTGTCTCTGGGCTGGGGTAAAATGGTCTTATCTCCTCACTATTTTAAAATTCATGGCTCCTTTTTATCTATTCTTATTAATTACCATGGGATTTTTTAATGTGGAACAGGTAAAAGCTTTAACGGGAAAAACTGAATTAACTCCCTTATTAACTGTCGGTTCTACTCAAATGACTGTCGAGGGAACCCTCTACGGTTTAAATGTGATCTTTAAAACTCTCACCATGGTTTTAATTATTCCCCTCGCTATTTTTACCACTGATATAAATCAGATGATGGTGAGTTTAACTAAAGCCAGAATTCCCTACAAAATAGTCTTTATTTTTTCCTCTACCCTGCGCTTATTTCCTCTCCTAGTAGAAGAATCTCGATCGATTATTTCTGCTCAAAGATTACGAGGATTAGCAATAGAAAAAATGGGTTGGTTACAAAAAGGAAAAATTTACGCTTCTATCGCTGTACCTTTAATTTTAAACGCTATGGCTAAATCGCAAAAATTAGAGGTAGTTCTACAAGCTAAAGCTTTCTCTGGTGATCCCGATCGCACATTTTTACAGGAATCAATCTTAACCAATAAAGACTATTTATTAATGATTGGCTTTCTATTTTTATTGGTTTTGGCAATTATTCTCTATGTAAAATTCGGGGTGGGAAAATTTGCCTGGTTGTTTTAAAATTAATCCCTATTGTAAGTAGTTAGGTGTTAAAAACTATCAGTTTCCCCCCTTATCAAGGGGGATCCCCCCGCCTATCGGCACCCCCCTTATCAAGGGGGGCAGGGGGGATCGGCACACCCCTTATTAAGGGGGGATCTATCTTCAATTTAATTCTAACCAGCTACTTATAGCTCGATCGATCTGGGTATATAAAGCTTCTAAATCCCCGGAATTGTCCAAAACAATATCAGCTAAGGCAATTTTTTCGGCTAAAGGCATTTGATTATTAATCCGAGCGATCGCTTGTTCTCTAGTTAAGTTATTTCTAGTCGTTAAGCGTTGAATTTGTTGCTCGAAACTGCATGAAACCACCCAAATCTCCGTGACTAAATGGGTTAATTTGGCTTCCAATAATAAAGGAACAGAAAAAACAACTATCGGGGCTTCTAACTGCTCTAAATGCCGCTTAAAACATTCTCTAACGTAGGGATGAATCTGACTTTCTAACCAGATTTTTTCCTCGGGATTATTAAAAATAATCTCTCCTAACTGTTGGCGATTAAGGGAATTATCCTCAGTTTTAACTTTTCTGCCATAACGCTGAAAAATTCTCTCTAAAATTGCCGAACCTTTTTCCACTGCTTCCCGGGCATAAATATCCGCATCAAGGACAGGAATTTTGTAGATATTTTCTAAATAATTGGAAACCGTGGATTTACCACAGGCTATTCCCCCTGTTAACCCGATAATTCTTCTTGACATAAATTATTAAATTGCTAATCTCAATTAAGGTGCGTTACGCGCTCGCTAACACACCCTACGGTTATAAACTCTCTATCTAAGGTGCGTTACGCGCTCGCTAACACACCCCAAAGTTATAAACCCTCTATCTAAGGTGCGTTACGCGCTCGCTAACACACCCCAAAGTTATAAACTCTCTATCTGTTGTAAAACTCTTGCTTGTACTTGTTGATAGGCAGTTTCCACATCTCCTAAATCGCGACGAAAACGATCCTTATCGAGAATGCGCGCTTGGGCATCCTCTTGGGTTTTATCCCAGAGACGACAGGTATCGGGGCTAATTTCATCACCTAGATAAATTTTGCCCGTTTTATCAACTCCAAATTCTAACTTGAAATCGACGAGAATAATCTGGCACTTATCGAAAAATTCTTGCAGATATTGATTAATTCGCAGGGCTAAATCTCGTAACTGATTGACTTGATCCTCGCTGGCAATATCGATCACTTTTATGCGATCGGTTGTTAACAAAGGATCGCCCAAAGCGTCATCCTTGAGGTAAAATTCTACAAGAGGAAAAGGTAAAACTTTCCCCTCCTCTAATCCCGTTTGCTTGCACAAACTCCCGGCGGCGATATTTCTGACTACTACTTCCAAGGGAATAATTTTAATCGCCTTGACGCGCATTTCCCTAGAACTAGGGCGATCGATATAATGGGTAGGTATTCCTAGGGATTCTAACCATTGAAATAGGGCAGTGGAGACAGTACAGTTAATTTCTCCTTTGCCGACAATTTGCCCGCGTTTTTGGGCATTAAAAGCGGTGGCATCGTCTTTGTAATAAGTGAGGAGAATATCAGGATCCTCGGTTTGATAGAGAATTTTGGCCTTACCTTCATAGAGTTTTTCCATAGTTATCATCCTCGGCATTGATAAACGAAAATCGATGGTTAATCAGATAGCGGCAGCAGCAAATTTTGGCGATCAACCTAGACAAAAAATTTATATCATCGGGGAGATGATCGTTGAAAAAAAATAATGTATAATTGCTGCTTAAAGATAACTGTCAACATTTGACGATCGAACCTTAACCTATAACCAAAAAGTGTCACGATACCAGGGGTCAACTTTTGGCGAATCAGCCAAGTTTTTACTTGAATCCTCAATCATAGCCAACAATTGATATTATCTCCCATTACCATTACCGAAAAATCTAAAGAAATTCCGCAAAATTACCCGCCATCGCCCTATGAACCAGAATCCTCCTAACGATGATAACCCGAATCTCCCCGATCGCCGCAAGGAGGATTTTCTCTATCCTCGCGCCCCCTACTATGGAGAATTTAAGCCAGAAAACTTGCTATTTAACGCCAATTTACAGGAATTTGCCCAAAAAGTCAGTTTTATTTGTAATCTGGAAACGGGGGGCAAAATCAGTTCTCTAGAAGCCTATCAAAAAATTAAAGCTCTCTGGAAAGACTTAAAACAGAGCAAAAAAGGCCTAGGCATTGGGGAAAATCCCTTTCAAAAAGATGACGATACCTAAAGGATAATCAAGAAAAATCTCCTCGCTTGATAAAAAATACTGGGACAGAAATATTTTCTGCCCCATAGAATGAGATGAGCAAACGCTTAAAAATTACCGTGATTTTGGATGGCACTTTCTAATTTTGCCACCACTTCCTCGACGCTAATTACTCCTAAATCGCCCGTGGCACGGGTGCGAATACTTAAACTATTACTTTCCATTTCTTTGGCCCCCACCACTGCCATCACGGGGATTTTTGCGGTTTCAGCATTGCGAATCATTTTACCCAAACGTTCGCCACTGGTATCGGTTTCGGCGCGAATTCCTAACAACTGCATTTTCGCTGTCACCTCTTTAGCGTAATCCAATTGACTATCACTAACCGGTAATAATCGTATCTGGACAGGAGCTAACCAAAGAGGAAAATCGCCTGCGTATTCTTCGATTAAAATACCGATTAAACGTTCCAAAGAACCAAAGGGTGCGCGATGAATCATCACCGGACGTTTACGATTACCATCTTCAGCAACATATTCTAGTTCAAAACGTTCGGGTAAATTATAATCTACCTGTACCGTTCCTAACTGCCATTCTCTTTCGAGGGCATCTTGGAAAATAAAGTCTAATTTGGGACCATAAAAAGCCGCTTCTCCGGGGGCTTCAAAATAATCCATCCCCAAAGTTTGCACCGCTTTTCTAATCGCTGATTCTGCCTTTTCCCAAGCTTCATCGGAACCGATATACTTATCCGATTCGGGGTCACGAAAACTCAATCGCGCCTTAAAATTCTTTAATTGTAAACTCTTAAACACCGTCAAAATTAAATCAACAACGCTTAAAAATTCCTTGTCTAATTGTTCGGGAGTGACAAACAAATGGGAATCATCCACGGTAAAACCGCGAACTCTAGTTAACCCCCCCAATTCTCCCGATTGTTCGTAACGATAAACTGTCCCGAATTCTGCCAAACGCATCGGCAATTCCCGATAGGATCTCAAATCACTTTTATAGATTTGAATATGAAAAGGACAGTTCATCGGTTTGAGGACAAATCCTATTTCTTTACCAGCAGATTCCTCATCGTCTGCCATCATGGGAAACATATCTTCTTTGTACTTTTGCCAGTGACCGGAAATTTTAAACAAATCGACGCGAGCAATATGGGGAGTAACTACGGGTAAATAACCGCGTTTTAACTGTTCTTTTTTGAGAAAATCTTCTAACAAAGAACGAATTAAAGTTCCTTTGGGGGTCCATAAAGGCAACCCCGGCCCGACAGAATCAGAGAAAATAAATAAACCTAATTCTTTGCCTAATTTCCGATGGTCCCGTTTCAGTGCTTCTTCCTTACGGCGCTTGTATTCGGCTAATTGTTGGGGATTTTCCCAGGCTGTGCCGTAAATGCGCTGTAATTGCGCTTTATTCTCATCCCCACGCCAATAAGCACCCGCTACCGTCTCTAATTCGATCGCTTTTGGGTCTAGTTCGCTTGTATTATCTAGGTGCGGACCGGCGCACAAATCCCACCAAGCGTCACCAAGATGATAAAGGGTGATGGGTTCTTGAATTCCCGCCAGAATTTCCAGCTTATAGGCTTCATTAATCGCTTTAATGCGCTTTTCCGCCTCTTCCCGAGAAACTTGCTCGCGAATCACCGGCAGTTTTTTATTGATAATTTTGACCATCTCTTTTTTGATGTCCTTGAGATCCTTATCGGTAAAAGGTTCCGGCACATCAAAATCGTAGTAAAATCCAGTTTCAGTCCAAGGCCCGATAGTAACTTGGGCTTTTGGGAATAATTTCTGCACCGCCATGGCCATAACATGGGAGGTGGTGTGACGAATTCGCTTGAGGTGGTCGGATTCGCTGGTTTTCGGTAGTTTAATCGGGGCTTGGTTATCCATATCTCTTCAATTTACACCTTCTCTATTCTCTATTTTAATAGTAAAAGGAGTCTTTAGTCAGGAAAAAAATCAAGATAGATATCAATGCCATTTACCCTCATCTCTAACCTCTAAACCCTCATCTCTATTTCCCGATGAAAAAACTAATTTTATCCTGTTTATTTTTGGGATTGGTTGCTTGTAATCCCTCAGTTAACACCACCGATAACCAAAAACCAAAGGTAATCTCCACTAGCACAATGATCGCCGATTTAACCGCAGGAGTGGGCGGTGAAGAAATTGACCATCAAGACATTTTAAAACCAGGGGATGATCCCCACGTTTATGAACCGGTTCCCTCCGATAGTGTGGCTTTAGAAAAAGCCGATTTAATTCTCTATAACGGTTATAATCTCGAACCGGGGTTAATTAAAATGATCAATTCTACGGCAGTTAAAGCTAAAAAAGTGGCTGTGGGAGAAGCCATTACACCTTTACAACTGGAAAAAGAGGGGCAGAAAGTACCCGATCCCCATGTTTGGGGTTCGGCAAAAAATGGCATAATCATGGTGAAAACAATCCGAGATCAATTGATTGAATTAAGTCCCGAAGATAAAGAGATTTTTACTGAAAATGCCGCCCAATTAATCAGGGAATTAGAAAATCTTGATCGCTGGATTACTGTGGCTATTGAAACTATCCCCCCTTCCCAAAGGCAATTAGTCACCACTCATGACGCTTTTCAGTATTATGCTCATGCCTACGGGTTAAAAGTAGCGGGAACTTTAATTGGCATTAGTACCGAAGAACAACCAAGCGCCCAAACGGTGAAAAATTTAGCCGATGCTATTAAAAATCTCCAGGTTCCTGCTATCTTTGCCGAGACGACTATTAATCCCGCTTTAATTACCACTGTAGCCGCAGAAGCGGGGGTGAAATTAGCACCACAACAATTATATTCTGATTCGATCGGCGCGGTGGGTACTGGAGGGGATAGTTATGTAAAAATGCTGAAAGAAAATACTCGATCGATCGTGGAATCTTTAGGGGGAAAAGTACCCGAATAAAAATAAATAATTGGGGGAAGTGGGGTAGTGGGGTAGTGGGGAATTTAGGTGATGGGGGTGCGTTACCCTAGGCTAACACCCCCACGGGGTTTATTTGCCAAATCCTTTACCGCGATTGACAGCAGGTAAAATGAGACAACTGTTAATCTGTTCTTTTAGGGTTTCATGATCGAGATTTTGACCGATAAGAACTAGCTGATTTTTGGGAGTACCTTTCCATTCGTCGTCTTCGAGAGTAAAACGTTTGCCACTGAGGTGAAAAATATGACGTTTAGGACTTTCATCAAACCAGAGAATCCCCTTAGCGCGGAAAACGCTTTCCGGTAACTGATTATCGAGGAAATATTGGAACTTCCGAATCGAAAAAGGTTGGTCACTAGCAAAGGAAATAGAAGTAAATCCATCTACCTCTAAATGATTGGAATGGTCGTGATGATCATGATCGTGGTGATGATGATCGTGATCATGATCGCAATGGTCGTGATCGTGGTCGTGGTGATCATGGTCGTGGTGTTCTTCTTCTGTGTCGAAATATTTATCCGATTCAAATAGTCCGACGCTGAGAATTAAGGGTAAAGGAACCTGACTTTTGCTAGTACGAAGAATTCTCGCTCCTTGCTTCATGTCCCGGATTCTTATTTCTAAAGAATCCACATCCGCTTCATCCACTAGATCGGTTTTATTGAGAACAATAATATCACCGTAGGTGATTTGACTTAAGGCCGCTTGCGAGTTGAATAAATCGAGACTAAAATTGGCACAATCCACCATAGTGACAATGGAATCTAAACGGGTCATTTCCCGTAATTCTGTACCTAAAAAGGTTAAAGCTACCGGTAAAGGATCGGCTAATCCCGTGGTTTCTACGACTAAATAATCGATTTTTTCGGGACGTTCGAGAACTTTATAAACCGCTTGAATTAAATCCTCGTTGATCGTGCAGCAAATACAGCCATTATTTAATTCTACCATGCTGTCATCACTGCTGATAATCAGTTCGTTATCGATACCTATTTCACCGAATTCATTGACAAGAACAGCAGTTTTTAATCCCTGTTGATTGCTGAGAATATGATTGAGGAGAGTAGTCTTACCACTACCAAGAAAACCAGTAATAATTGTTACTGGAAGACCTTGTTTTGGCACTGACATCGTGTTAATAGCTTGTGATTCGACGGTTTGCATAATGATTTGGGGGTGAGTATTCTGTCACTAAAAAGCGATTTTTCGGGATGAGATAGCTAGTTTTTCTCGATCAAACAGTCTCCACTCGATCGCCGACTATTTTTATTGTAGATATTTTTGGACCACATCCCATCCTGTTAGGGTAACAAAAAGAAAACCCAGAAACAATAAAAGATTAGTGCCGATGTGGAGAGACCGCGCTAGAGGTGGACGAGTTGTAATGTTCAGGCCGCTAATTGCCGAAACAAAAACCAGAAAAACCACCGATAAACCCGCTATCAGGTGGGAAGAGTGGCCTAAACTGCCATAATGACCGATTGTTCCCACTAATCCGATTCCCAGTAGAATTAAGACCAAAGCAACCATGATCAGGCCGCTGAGGAGATGAAAGGATCTTAACCATTTCGGTCGAGATTGGCCCGCAAGTCGTCGATAACCCATGTTTACCCCCGAAACCGCTAATAAAAAATAGGCAAAGAGAGCAAATCCCATCGACCAAGCGGCAATTTTCCATAACCAGAGAAAGGAAGGGAGATTCATAGGGGTGGGATTATTATTAGCAAGGAAAGGGACGACCGATCGTGTTAATTTAAGTTTACCGGACAAAAATCAGCAAGTTAGGGCTAATATGTCTCATCTCACCATCGACACGGAAAATAATCAGCGTCAACCCTTTGAGTTACCCGGGGCTAAACCCCATTATAACCCCGATCGACCCGGACAAGTTAATCATATTTTTCTCGATTTAATTATTGATATTCCCCAACAAAGTTTTCAGGGCAGCTGTCAGATTACCCTCACCCCCATTCGTCAGGGAATTAGCAGTTTAACTCTGGATGCGGTGGATTTAAATATTAATTCTGTGTTCATTGAAGGTATCAGTCAACCCTTTGACTATGATCGTTCTCTTCTGACCATTCATCTGCTGCAACCCACTACCGATAAACCGATTATCCTGACGATTAACTATCAGGTTAAGCAACCACAACGGGGATTATATTTTATCGGCCCCGACGAATATTATCCCGATAAACCGATGCAAGTTTGGACCCAGGGAGAAGATGAAGATTCTCGCTTTTGGTTTCCCTGTTTTGATTACCCCGGCCAATTAGCCACTTCCGAAATTCGGGTGAAAATTCCCCAACCCTATATCGCTATTTCTAACGGGGAATTAATCTCGGTGGCAACCGTTGGTGAAGAACGAATTTATCACTGGTCACAAAAGCAAATTCATCCTACCTATTTAATGACTCTTGCGGTGGGATATTTTGCCGAATTATGCGACTCATGGAATGGTGTTCCTGTCACTTATTATGTGGAAAAAGGACGGGAAGAAGAGGGCCAAAGAAGTATGGGTAAAACTCCCCGCATGATCGAGTTTTTTAGCCAAAAGTTTGGTTATCCCTATCCCTATCCCAAATACGCGCAAGTTTGTGTAGATGATTTTATTTTTGGTGGGATGGAAAATACCTCCACCACAATTTTAACCGATCGCTGTTTAATTGATCAAAGAGCCAGCATCGATCATACTTGGACAGAAAGCTTAGTTGCCCATGAATTAGCTCATCAATGGTTCGGTGATTTAGTGGTAATTAAACACTGGTCTCACGCTTGGATTAAAGAGGGAATGGCCTCCTATTCTGAGGTTTTATGGACAGAATCGGAATACGGAAAAGCTGCTGCTAGTTATTATTTATTAGGGGAAGCAAGAAGTTATTTAGAAGAAGATACTTCCCGCTATCGTCGTCCGATTGTTACTCATGTTTATCGAGAAGCGATCGAACTTTATGATCGTCATCTCTACGAAAAAGGTGCTTGTGTTTATCACATGATCCGCTCTATTTTAGGGGAAGATTTATTCGGAAAAGCGATTCAGACTTTTGTGCGAGATAATGCCCATAAAACCGTGGAAACTGTGGACTTATTACGGGCGATCGAAAAAGCGACCGGGTACAATTTATTATTCCTTTTTGATCAGTACGTTTATCGCGGTGGTCATCCCGATTATAAGGTGGCCTACAGTTGGGACAATCAGAATAATTTAGCCCAATTAACTGTCACCCAAACCCAGGACGAAAAAGAACTATTCGACTTGAAAATTCCCGTCGCTTTTGCCTATCTCAACTCTGAGGATATTACCTACAATCTGCGGATTCACCAAAAAGAACAAACTTTCTATTTTCCCCTAGCACAAAAGCCCGATTTTGTCAAGTTCGATCGGGGTAATAATTTCCTCAAAACCGTCACTCTTGAGTATCCCATCGGTGAATTAAAAGCGCAATTACAACAGGATCCCGATCCAATTTCCCGTATCTATGCAGCCATAGCCATTGCTAAAAAAGGCGGTTTAGAAGCGATCGAAGCTTTAGGGACATCCCTAGAAAATGAGCCTTTTTGGGGGGTGCGTGTGGAGGTGGCCAAACAGTTAGCAACTCTTGGTTTAGATCAGGCGGTTACTGCTTTAATTAAAGGTTTAAACGATGAAAAAGCACAAGTCCGTCGGGCAATTGTCGAGGGATTAAGTGAAATTAAAACCTTAGATAGTTATAATGCGCTTAAATCCCTATTAGAAACTGGAGATGCTAGTTATTATGTGGAAGCGGCCGCGGCGCGAGGATTAGGCTCCATGGCCGTGGGACAATTGCAAAATAAAGAAGGGGAAATTATTGACCTGCTCAATCATGTTTTACAGTTAAGAAAGGGGTGGAATGAGGTAGTAAGAGCGGGCGCAATTGGGGGTTTAAGCCAGTTAAAAACCTCGTCGGCGGCTTTGGAGTCAATTTTGACCTACACGGCTTTAGGCACGCCTCAACCCCTGAGATTAGGGGCTATCCGCGCCCTGGGAGCGATTTCTTCCGGACAAACCACCGACAAATTAACCGTAATTTTGGAACGTTTAGAAACCATTGCCAAGGAGACTTTTTTCTTGACGCAAGTGGCAGTGTGTAACGCTTTAGGACAGATAGAAAATGCCAAAGCTATCGCTATTTTACAAGCTTTGAGCGATCGAACTCCCGATGGTCGCGTCCGTCGTGTAGCGGAGGAAGCAGTACAAAAAGTCCAGAAAAAATTAGGTTCCGAGAAAGCAATTCAGGAAATTCGCGAGGAATTAGAAAAAATGAAACAGGAAAATCAGGAACTTAAAAGTCGTTTGACCAAATTAGAGGCGAAAAATAGTTAATTAACCTGAGTTATCAGTTATCAGTTATCAGTTATCAGTTATCAGTTGAGTATAGGCTACATATCAGAACAGGCAAAAGGCAATAGGGGCAATAGATAATCAGTTTTTAATAACCAGATTTTAGTATCATTCATTAGTTATCTGTTTACTGTCTTGAGAGAACCATGGGATTAGGAGAAACAGACACCAGAGCCAAATTAATTGACCCCGTCCTGCATCAAAGAGGATGGACCGAGGATTGTCTCAAGCGAGAAGAAACCCCGGGGGCAATTCAAATTATCGATGGGGAAGCCGAACGCGCCAGGGGAAGGATCGATTATACCCTGCGAGTGGCCGTCAGTAGCGACAGCCAACCCTTAGCCGTCGCCCTAATAGAAGCAAAAAAGGAAGATGCGCCCCCCACTGAAGGCTTAGAACAGGTTAAACGCTATGCCAAAGGGTTAAATGTACCGTTTGTGTACTCCTGTAACGGTCATCTTTTTGTCGAACACGATCGCACGACGAATATAACTTCAGCCCCTCAGCCCCTCAGCCAATTTCCTACCCCGGCCGAACTGAGGGGGAGATACGAGCAGTATGTAGGCTTCAGCCTAGCAGAGGAGGTCGCCCGTCCCCTGCTGACTCCCTATAAGGGGGGAGAAGGAGGACGGCGTTACTACCAAGATGCTGCCATCCGCGCTGCTTTGGAAAAAATTGCCCGCTGCCAGCAAACAGGCTCCCCGGCGCGAGTCCTTCTAACCCTGGCAACGGGCGCGGGTAAGACTTTTATTGCCTGTAACCTACTGCGAAAAATAGCAGATGCCGGACAGTTGCGGCGGGCTTTATTTGTCTGCGATCGCGATGAGTTGAGAACCCAGGGGGCGGCGGCTTTGCAAATTGCCTTCGGTTCCGAGGCGGCGGAAGTAGAAAAGAACCAACCCCACAAGAATGCCCGTGTTTTAATTGCCACCTATCAAACCCTGAATGTGGACAAGGAAGAGGACATGGGGAATTTTTTAACCACCCATTACCCGGAAAATTATTTCAGCCATATCATCATCGATGAGTGTCACCGTTCCGCTTGGGGTAAGTGGTCGCAAGTTCTCACCCGCAACAGTGAGGCGGTACAGGTGGGGTTGACGGCAACTCCCCGGGAATTGGAGTTTACAGAAGACTCGCCCGAATCAGAAGCCGATAGACAAATCACCGCCGATAATATGGCCTATTTTGGCGAACCTGTCTATGAATACGACATCGGACAAGGGATAGAGGATGGCTATCTTGCCGCCTGCGAAATTGTTAGGAGTGCCATCAACCTCGATGACACGGGCATTACAGTGGAGGAGGTCATCAGCAGAAATCCCCTTGATGCCAACACGGGACAGCCCATCCCAGAGGCAGAAATTAGGGAAATGTACGAGAAAACCAGTTATGAGCGGTTAATTTTGCTCCCTGACCGTGTGATGGCGATGGCGGGGGATTTATTCAATCATTTGTTAACAACGGGGGGAGTGGAACAGAAAACGATTATCTTCTGTGTTAATGACCGCCATGCTGATGCTGTAGCCATTGAGATGAATAATCTCTATAGCCGTTGGTGTGCCGCTAAGGGGGAAAAGCCGAAGGATTATTATGCTTTCAAGTGTACGGCCAAATCTTCGGGTAATGACTATTTGCCGGATTTAAAGGGCAGTTCCCGTTCCCATTTTGTCGCGACGACGGTAGATCTTTTAACCACCGGCGTCGATGTCCCCAATGTGAGAAATATTGTCTTTTTTAAATATGTCAATTCTCCCATTAGTTTCTATCAAATGGTAGGGCGGGGGACGCGGTTGCATCTACCCACTAATAAGTTAATGTTTCGGGTGTATGACTACACTAATGCTACCCGTTTATTTGGGGAGAAGTTTCTCGATAAGTTAGCCACCAAAAAGGGTACGGCGGCGGAACCAAAGGAAAGGCAGCAACGGCGGGTTATCTCCGTTGAGGGGTTTGAGGTGAATATTACTCCGGTGGGGCGCTATATTCTGACGACGGTGGACGGAGAAACGAAACCGATAACGGTAGAAGAGTATCGAGAGAGGCTGGCGGAATCCTTGGTTAATCAGGTGACTAATTTGACTTTATTTCGTTCAATTTGGGTTCAGCCGGAGGAGCGGGGGAGGTTATTACAAATATTGCCTGATGGGGGGCGATCGGCAAGTATAATTAGGACACTAGATGAGTTGGAAGCTTGCGATTTATTTGATGTTTTGGGAGAGTTAGGTTATGGTTTGCACCGTCTGACTCGTCTGGAAAGGGCGGAAGCTTTTAGTTATAAACAGGGGGATTGGTTACGCGAAATGCCAGAAGAAACGGCGGCGACAGTGAGGGCGATCGCTTCTCAGTTTGCTAAGTCGGGGACGGAAGGATTAGAAAATAAGCTCATTTTTCAAGTGCCGGAAGTGACTAAGGCTGGGGGATTGGCGGCGTTAAAGTTAGTAGGTAAACCCTCTGAGATCATACAGGAAACTAAGATAAGATTGTTTGCCGCTTAGGGGTTTCTAAATAGAACAGAAAGCGGGTTTCTAGTAAATAGCTAAATTAAGGCTCAGATTTTGTTAAGAAACCCGCTTTCTCCCAGCTTCTTTCTCCAAGCTTGTTGAATGGTATAATATCTGATTAGGATAGGAATGTTATTTTTATTGGGTGATTCCAAGAGAGTGGTGGGTTACGCTATCGCTAACCCACCCTACGCATTGGAGGGGGGTGAGTGCATTGGTAGGGTGGGTTAGACGGCAACAATCTAGGCGTTAAAGTCAATCTAACAATCCGTCGTAACCCACCGTTTTAGTCAACCGAAAGGATGTTTGATTTATGTTTGAAAATAAGATTGATCAGGTTTTACACGCGTTAAAGGAGATGTTGGGATGAGTTGGACAGAAGTAGCTTTAGTCGATGTCTGTAAACCAAAGCAGTGGAAAACTATTCCAATATCAGCATTAAAAAAAGAAGGGTATCCTGTATATGGTGCGAATGGAGTCATTGGTTTTTACGATGAATTTAATCATCTTGAAGAGACATTAATGATTACATGTAGAGGAGCTACTTGCTGAGATCATACAGGAAACTAAGATAAGATTGTTTGCCGCTTAGGGTTTTTAATTTGGGATTGGTATTTGAATGTTTATGATTGGGCAAGGGAGTTATTATGAGTCAGGAAAATGATCGGCAGTTGCCCGATGGTTGGCAGTGGGTAAAGTTGGGGGATGTTTGCCGTGATGTTTCAGATGGCAGTCATTTTACTCCAACTTATATTGAAGAAGGAATACCATTTTTATCAGTAAAAAATATTAGAGAAACTGGGATTAATTTTGATGACTGTAAGTTTATATGTGAAGAAGAACATAAAAAGCTATGTAAACGATGTAAGCCAGAAAAAGGAGATGTACTCTATACAAAAGTTGGTACTACAGGTATTGCTAAAGCTATTGATATTAATCGAGAATTCAGTATTTTTGTCAGCGTAGCACTTTTAAAGCTTAAATCAGAAGTTATTCCAGAATATTTAGAGAAGGTCTTAAATGCTCCGATTTGTAAAAAACAAGCAGAAAGCCTAACTCAGGGAGCAGCTAATCGTAACCTTGTTATCAAAGATTTAAAATGTATTGAAATCCCCCTCCCACCCCTAAGCGAACAAAAACGAATAGCCGCCATTCTTAATGAACAGATGGAAGCGGTAGAAAAGGCACGAAAAGCAACAGAAGCACAGTTAGAAGCTGCCAAGGCTTTACCTGCTGCCTATCTTCGGGCTGTTTTTGAAAGTGAGGAGGCTAATTCTTGGGAGAGGAGAAAGTTAGGGGAAATATGTCAAAGTAATGGTCAATATGGAACATCTGAAAAATCTACTAATGTAAATCAAGGTTTGCCTGTTCTTAGAATGGGAAACATTATAGAAGGGAAAATAAATTGGTCTGATTTAATGTATGTTAATTTACCGACCGACGAAGAAACCAAATTTTTATTAAAGAAAGGCGATGTTTTATTTAACAGGACAAATAGTGCTGAATTAGTAGGGAAAACCGCAGTTTTTGACGCTGAATTTAAAGCAGTATTCGCATCTTATTTGATTCGATTTAAAATGAGATACAACTTAGCAGATCCCTATTATATTTCTGCTTATATAAATTCAAGACAAGGTAGGAAATTCATAGAAGCTAATATGACTCGCGCTATAGGACAGGTGAATATTAGTGCTTCTACTATGTACAATATGCCAATTCCTATTCCTCCTACTTTAGAAAAACAAAAACAAATCGCCTCAACTCTAACCGAACAAATGCAAGAAGTGGAACGACTAAAACAGAACTTAAAAGAGCAACTCGACACCATCAATAAACTCCCCGCCGTCCTATTGCGCCGCGCCTTTAAGGGAGAATTATAGTTATGCAAACAATAGACATAGAAAAAACACAGCAAGCATGGACAAACTTAAACCAAATACTGTTCATACCTCGTACTGAATCAGAAGAAAATCCCTATTATTTTACTAAATGACAGAAAACCTAATTATCAAATATGACCCAACGGGAGACATTCTCTATATCAATAAATGCGCTCCCTATCCCGAACAAGAATCAGAAGAATTAGGAGATGATATTATTGTGAGAGTCAACCCCCAAACCGAAGAAATCGAAAACCTAGAAATCCTATTCTTTTCTCAAAGAATGCAAGAAAACAACGAACTCCAACTCCCCCTCATCGCCAATCTCCGCTTGGCAGGTTAGACAAATTAGGTAAACTCAATGGCTAAAAAAAACAGCAACGACAACGGTAAAACCTTCACCACCCAACAGGGACTTAACAGCTACATCAAAGGCATCTGCGACATCATGCGGCGTTCCAACTGTGCCGGGGCATTACAGTACGTCCCCGAACTCAGTTGGCTACTGTTCCTCAAAATCCTTGACGACACCGAACAGCGAGAAGCGGAAGAAGCGGAAGCCGTGGGGGACTCTTTTGCCGATTCCATCCCCGAACCCTACCGTTGGCGAGATTGGGCCAACCCTGAAGGCAACCGCCGCCTTAACCTGCAAATGGGGCAAATGGGTCAATTTCTGCCCTTTGTCAATGAAAAAGTCATTCCCTACCTCAAAAGTCTCAAAAACAAACCCCAAGCCACCCCCCGCCAAAAAATTATCAGTGAGGTCATATCCAGTGTCGAACGAGTCCGCATCGACACCGAAACCAACCTGTTAGACATCCTCGATAAAATCCACGAAATCGACTACATTGACCCTACCCACATCTTCCCCATCTCCCAAGTTTACGAGGGATTGCTGTTGAAAATGGGAGAAAAAAACAACGATGGCGGTCAATTCTTTACCCCCCGGGAAGTCATCCGGGCAATGGTCAAAGCCATCGCCCCCCAAGTAGGAGAAACCATCTATGACCCCTGCTGCGGCACGGGCGGATTCCTGGCCCAATCCTACGAATACATCCGCGATTTCCTAGCAGATGACATCACCCCCGAACAGCTAGAAACCATCAAACTAAAAACCTTTTACGGAAGGGAAAAAGAGAACCTCATCTACCCCATTGCCCTCGCTAATTTAGTCCTACACGGCATCGATTACCCCCACCTCTGGCACGGCAACACCTTAAACCGAGAAGTCATCTATGGCGACCTGTTCCAAGATGCTCCGCCCCAGTTCGATATTATCCTCACTAACCCCCCCTTTGGCGGCAAAGAACACAGGACCGTACAGGCACAATTTGCCTATAAAACCAGTGCTACTCAAGTCCTATTTTTACAGCACGTTATCGATAGTTTGAAACCGGGGGGACGCTGCGGTATCGTCCTAGATGAAGGGGTGTTATTTCGCACCAATGAAAATGCTTTTGTCCAGAGCAAACGAAAACTATTAAACGACTGTAATCTCTGGTGTATCGTTAGTTTGCCCGCGGGGACTTTTGTGGCTGCCGGTGGGGGTGTTAAAGCTAACATCCTCTTTTTTACTAAAGGCAAACCCACTGAAAAAATCTGGTATTATGACCTGTCCGATGTCAAAGTTACCAAGCGCAAACCCCTGATGATGAATCACTTTCAGGAGTTTATAGAACTATTACCCAACCGAGAAGATAGTGAGAGGAGTTGGACAATCACCCGTGAAGAAATCGAAGCCAAAAACTTTGACCTCAAGGCTGTCAATCTTAACACCAAAGTAGATGAAGATAAAAGCACCGTCAAGGAATTGCTAGATTTTATTGAGGAGAAAGGTAAAGAAGTTGCTCTAACTCTATCAGTGCTGAGAAAGTGGGAGCGGTGAAGGTCACTTATAGCTTTATGAAAAATTTTTAATAAACCTAGAGTTTTTAAATTGAGTAATCGATAACTTTCTCACTTTTATTGTCAAAATCAGTGAGTAAGGTCGCTTTTCTCGGTTTTAAATGTACCGTTTGTTCTGGTTGTAACTGTAATTGCTTGTATTCCTCCCGATTGAGATAAGCCACCACCATTTCCCCATCGGCTAACATTAATTCTACTTGTATTTCCCAGCCTAAATGAATAACTCTTTTTACCACTGCCCAACTATTCAAACCATCTTGTTCGGGCATAATTTCCAGGTCGTGGGGACGGATAAAAACGGTGGAATTATCACCCGGATGATGTCCATTTCCTAATCCTGCTAAACTGGGTAAGATATTCACTTCCCCAATAAATTGCATCACAAAAGCTGTGGCCGGATGATCGTAAATTTCGGCGGGAGAACCCACCTGTTCAATTTTACCATGATTCATCACGACAATCGTATCAGCTACTTCCATTGCTTCCTCTTGATCGTGGGTAACAAAAACACTGGTAACGTGAACTTCTTTATGTAAATTTCTCAGCCATACCCTTAATTCTTTTCTGACTTTTGCATCTAAAGCTCCAAAGGGTTCATCTAATAATAATACATTCGGTTGAATGGCTAAAGCGCGGGCTAAAGCTACTCGCTGCCGTTGTCCTCCCGATAATTGGGCGGGATAGCGATCGCCTAATCCTTGTAATTGAATTAATTCTAATAATTCCTCAACTTTTTCCTTAATTACTGGGGATTTTTGCTGGCGAATTTCTAGACCAAAAGCAATATTTTGACGGACAGTTAAATGTTTAAATAGGGCATAATGTTGAAAAACAAAGCCGATATTTCTCCGTCTAGGATCCACATGGGTGGTATCTTGTCCGTTAATGATAATCGCGCCACTGTCGGGACTTTCTAATCCGGCAATTGAACGTAATAAGGTGGATTTTCCCGATCCCGATGGTCCGAGGAGGGCGACTAATTTACCTTCAGGAATGGTTAAACTTATATTATCTAAAGCCTGAAAATTGCCGAAACGTTTAGAAACTTGCTGGATGGTAATACTCATATTTTTAGGTTTTTTGTAGAACGTAGGTTGGGTTGAAGCATGAAACCCAATGCCCGCTCATATTTTTAGGTTAATTGTAGTTAGGTAGTGTGAATTTTGTGGGCGGTTTTACGTTCGAGAATTTCTTTGATAATTAAAGTAACTCCCGCTAGTAAGGCGAGAATAGCCGCCGCACTAAAAGCGGCAGGAGTTAGATAATTTTTATAGGCCTGTTCTACGAAAATTGGCAGGGTAGCAGTTCTCCCTAAAATACTGCCAGAAACCACAGAAACCGCCCCAAATTCTCCCATCGCCCGGGCATTAGTTAACAGCACTCCGTACATCAATCCCCAACGAATATTGGGTAAAGTTATGCGCCAGAAAATCTGCCAATCACTTGCCCCTAAAGTGCGCCCCGCTTCCTCTTGTTCCAAGCCAATTTCTTCTAAGACTGGGATAACTTCTCTAGCGACAAAAGGCATAGTAACAAATATAGTTGCTAATACCATTCCGGGTAAAGCAAAAAGTATTTTTATATCGAAAAATTCTAGGAAAGAACCTAACCAACCATTGCGCCCATAGAGCAGTACAATCATTAAACCCGCTACCACGGGAGAAACGGCAAAAGGTAAGTCAATTAAACTAATTAATAAAGTTTTGCCACGAAATTGATTGCGAGCAATTACCCAAGCTGCACAAAGTCCAAAAATTGTGTTTAAAGGTACAGTAATTAGGGCAATAATTACTGTTAATTTTACCGCTTCGATAAAGTCAGAAGTTCCCGCCGCTTCTAAAAAAGCTTGGAATCCATTGCGAAAAGCATAGTAAAATACTGCCGCTGCTGGAATAAATAATAATAGTGCCAGATAAACAAGGGCGATGATAATTAGTAGGGGTTTGTAATCCCACTCTTTCGGTTTAGTTGATTTTTTTAGACTCAGCATTTTTGATCTGTCTCCAGTTATACCCTAATATTTTTTACTCTTTACTTAACTCTGTATTTTTGCCCCCATTGCTGCAGGAAATTAATTACTACTAACATGAACAAAGAAACCAGTAATAAAACCATGCCGATTACTGTCGCACCTGTGTAATCATATTCCTCTAGTCTTTGGAAGATTAAAACTGGGGCAATTAAATCCTTAAAGGGAATATTAGAGGAGATAATAACTACGGAACCATATTCACCGATCGCTCTGGCAAAACCGAGGGCAACTCCTGTTAAAATAGCGGGTAGTATTGTGGGAAAAATAACTCGCCAGAAGATTTGCCAAGAGGAAGCACCGAGGGATAAAGCCGCTTCTTCTACCTCTTTTTCCATTTCCTGTAAAACCGGCTGTAAGGTGCGGACAATGAAGGGTAAAGCGATAAATAACATCGCCACAAAAACCCCTAAAATGGTAAAGGATATCTTAATGCCAAAGGGGGCAAAAAATTGACCGAGCCAACCGTTATCACTGTAAACTGTGGCTAGGACTAAACCGGCAACAGAAGTGGGTAAAGCAAAGGGCAAATCTACACAAGCATCGACAATTTTTTTACCCGGGAATCGATAACGCACTAATACCCAAGCGATAATAGTGCCAAAAACTCCGTCAATTAATCCGGCGATTAAGGAAGTAAAAAAAGTGACTTGGTAAGCGGATAAAGAAATCGGTAAAGTGGCAATGCGCCAAAATTCGGCAAAACCAAGAGTTAGGGATTTAGCAAATAGTGCCGCCGCCGGTAAAACCAACAAAACCACTAGATAACTAATGGTAATTACCCAAGGAATAGAAACTTTTTTCAGGGGTTGACTGGGAGATAAAGATAATTGTGGGTTAGCCATTGTTTATTATTGCTAGAGATTACCAATTGTCCGCTTCTTCAAGAACTTGTGCTGAATCATACCAAACTTCTACATCTAAATCTGCCAGATAGGAAAGGGCATTTTCTATCCCTTGGGAGTTGCCTTGTAGTTGTAGATCGAACCAGCCATCTTGATTATTATTTGCCGCTAACAAAGCGGAAAATATATTCACTTTTAGACCAGGAAAAGACCCTAAACGTGCTATAATTGGCTCGTTAATATATTGTTTAGGAATCCGAATTTTTATTCTTCGGGACGTGGGGCGATCGAGTCCTGATTGATCGAGATGTAAGTCACTTTGGGGATGATTAATAGTTTGCCATTGAGGTTGATTATCCATGGGTTTCCTCCTTAGGATTTACCAGCTTTAGTGAGAATTTTATCGAACAAGGCTCCATCATCAAAAAATTGCTTTTGTACCTGATCCCAACCGCCTAAATCCTGCACGGTAAAGAGATTTTTTATCTGAGGAAATTTACTCTCAAACTCTTTAAATACCGTCGGTTCAACGGGACGAAACCCCACCTGAGCAAATTCTCTTTGGGCTGCGGGAGTAAATAAAAACTGCACAAAAGCCTCGGCCACTTTTCTCGTACCTTTTTTATCCACATTGGCATCAACAACCGCCACGGGATTATCAATAGAAATATTGTAATCGGTGGGAACAGTGTAGGACAACTTCTCGCCTTTTTGGTTAGCGAGAATCATCTCATTTTCGTAATTAATCAGCACATTTCCCTGGCCTTGTTTAAAAAATACATCACTAGATTCGCGAGCATCTCTAGGTAAAACTGGCGCATTTTTAAACACTTTTTCGACAAAAGTTTGCGCCGCTTGTTCACTGCCTCCCGCTTGCGTCACCGAACCCCAAAGAGCGAGAAAATTCCAGCGCGCTCCGCCAGAAGTCTTGGGATTAGCGGTAATAACTTTAATATTATCCTTGGCTAAATCTGACCATTGATTAATTTTAATATTGGCATCACGAGGAACAAAAGCCACTACAGATTTATGAACAATAGAGTCATTGGGAGCTTCTTTTTCCCAACCGGGTTGAATTAATCCCGCTTGCTCAATTTTCTTGGTATCCAAAGCTAAAGCCAACGCTACCACATCCGCTTCTAAACCATCGATAACGGCACGAGTTTGGGAACCGGAACCACCATAACTCTGTTCAAAAGTTACCTTTTGCCCCGTTTTTTGTTGCCATTCCTCGACAAATTTGGGAATGATTTTTTCGTAGGCACTTTGGGTGACAGCATAGGAAACAAGCGTCACAGTCACGGGTTTTTGGCTGTCATTGCCGCTATTGGTGGGGGATGGGGTGCAGGATACCAGCGTTCCCCCCGTCAGGACAGTTGCCACGAGTAGGGATAAACAAGACTGGGATAACTGCATCGGCGGCGCTCCTGAGATTTACTCTAAGGTTGTATCTGTTTTCAGGTCTATTTTAATCCTACAGCACAGGAAACAAAATTTCAATACATTTATAAAACAAATTGGGAATAAGGTGATAACAAGGGAAACTGTGAGAAGATGGAATCAGTGCTACATCTAGGTTTGAGACTATGGGCAAGAGCGTCAAGGCTAAAAAAACAACCCTCCTACAACAACTGATTAACCAGAGTTTTCTCTTTCGCGGACTAGAGGAAGCTTGGTTAAGTCAGTATCTCGATGCCGACAATCTCAAGCTAGAGACGCTATTTTCCAATCGTCCCGTCTATACGGCTTTTCTCCCCGATGAATTTCTAGATGTTTTGTATGTGATTTTGAATGAGGGTGTAATCGTCGTCCGCAGCACTCCCCTCGACCGGATTATTGCCATTACCTACCCCGGTGGCTGTTTTGGCATGAGGAGTTTACCCTTTAGTTATGGTTTAGCCAGTCGCGCCTTTCCCTGTTTGGTGGAATCCTATAAAACTACCCACGTCCTGAAAATTCCCTTATCGGCGCTAGAAAAGATTTACAACGATAACCAAAGTTTTCGTCAACGGTACTGTTTGTTATTTGAATTACAGCAAAAATTCGAGTATCATTTGCTTAATTGCAGTAGCTATCCACCCCAAGCTGTAGCCACTTTACTCAGAGCTTTAATCTATCAAGAAAGAGAATTAGGCAGTCAACCAGATGCCGAAAATATCTATACTTTTGATCTATCCGTCGATGTGATTGCTCGCGCTTGTCAACTCAATCAACGCACCGTCGAACAGGTATTAAAAGGATTGCAAACCGTGGGATTAATTGCCTCAGAATCGACGGGGGATTTAATTCGGGTACTAGATGCCGAGGGTTTAAAAGAAGTGTACAGTGCCACCCGGGATAAAGTTAATTGGTGGCCCCTAAGATAAGTAGGGTTGTCCCTATTTACCCTTGCAATTGACAGCGCTTTAAGGCATCTTCGGCAGCCGCTTTGGTGGCATCCTGTTTCCGTTTACCTTTACCTGTACCGTAGAGAAGATTATTAACCCGCACTTCGGCAGTAAATTCCCTAGCGTGGGGGGGCCCTGTAACATCAATGATCGCATATTCTGGATTAGAGGCGAAATTAGCCAGCGCCCACTGTTGAAAGAGATTTTTGGCATCGATAAAAGATGGCGATTCCGATTGTTGAGAGACTAAATGAGAGGCTACAGGGATAAAAAGCCCGTGCAGATAATTTTTAACCGCATTTAACCCCGAATCTAGATAATAAGCCCCAATTATCGCTTCAAAAGTGTCCGCTAATAGGGTAGGATTTGATCGCCCCCGATCTTTAATTGCCCCCTTACCTAAACGCATTAACTCTCCCAGGCCGATTTCAAGACCCAATTGCGCTAATTGTTCTTCTTTGACCAAATTTGACCGCAAACGGGTTAATTCTGCCTCGTTCATGGCGGGATATTTTTGATACAATAGTTCGCCCACCAAAAAAGCCAAAATCGCATCGCCCAAAAATTCTAGGCGCTCGTTATTTTCCGTCAATTCCGACTGTTCATTGACATAGGAACGATGGGTTAAAGCTTGGGTGAGAAGGAGAGCATTTTGAAAAGGAGGCAAACAAGACATTACAGAAATGATCAAGTCAAGAGCATTTCTTATCTTAATCCGACCCCACCCCGAATAGATGAGACGAACGATGCTTTTTTTACTGTTTTTTCCGGCTAGTTTAGGCATAATCTCCCAAATCTTCTCACCGGAAAACCTATCCGCTGCTATTCTTGCCCTAGGTACCCTGGGGATGTGTATGGAACAGGCACGCATGGCAGCGGTGGACTTGGGAGAAATTGCCCAATTTCAGCAAAAAACCAGCGATCCTCGCCTCGATCGCTTTTTTATCGTCACAATTAGTACAATTGTTTTAGAATTATCGGGCTTTTATCTGGCTGCCCTCTGGATAGGATGGGGAGCTTTAATAGTTTTAGTTAGTCAAATTTGGTTTCATTGTTTAGCCAAAATTCAACTGCAGCCAAGCACAGAAAAAATCATTGACCATGGCATAGTGCCACGTTTACCCATCTTACTCGCCGACGGAATCGGCATAATCTTCGTGGCTTTCTGGTTAGCCAAAATCGCTCCCCTAATTATGGCCATAACTTTAACGACAATGTTATTAATCTACGGCTCTATTAAGTATCTTTTCAGAACTGGGGAGGGGGGAGAAAGTAACCTCCAGAGGCGGCAATCCCTATAAATGGGCGCTCAGAGACTCTGACGCAGTTTAAATTCAGTACAGCTTACCACAACCGACAGCGAGGCGAGTGGCACCAGTGGGTATTTTATCGAATAAAAAAGATATTTCAGGTTAAAAATGAAATAAAAAGCGTAAATAAGCTTAAATATGCTCTTTAATGCCTAATTATAGGCTTGTTTAAGTGATGACAAGCTAATTATCCTCTAGTCTTCGTTAAAAATTAATTAGTAATTATTCTCAATTATTTGAGGCGATTACTCTAGCTGCGATCCAAGATTCATGCTGAAAAGCCTTGATTGTCAAAGGCTGATCAGGCTAAAAATACTGAGGCATCAAAGGATACCGAGCAACTGTAACAATTCTTAACTTGACTTTATTGAGAATTATTCTAGACTAAGACTTAAAGCTTATTGCATATAATTATCAATAAGCTTGGTTCTATTTCCGTTAAAAGATGCCATGCAGACCTACGATAATCCTCAGATCGAATACGACTGGTGGGCAGGAAATGCCCGTTTTGCCGATAAATCAGGCTTATTTATCGTTGCTCACGTTGCTCAAGCTGCTTTAATCGCTTTTTGGGCAGGAGCCTTCACCTTATTTGAAATTTCCCAGTATCGCCCCGATATAGCCATGGCAGAACAGGGCTTAATTTTACTGCCGCACCTGGCCACTTTAGGCTTTGGAGTTGGAGAAAAGGGGCAAATCATTGATATCTATCCCTTTTTCGTGATTGGCTCAATTCATCTGATTTCTTCGGCAGTTTTGGGAGCAGGAGCCTTATTTCACCTGTTAAGAGTCCCAGAAACCCTGAAAGATTCCTCCGGTCCAGGGAAAAAATTCCATTTCGATTGGAGTGAACCCCGACAATTAGGAGTTATTCTCGGTCATCACCTGCTCTTTTTAGGTATAGCTGCATTATTGTTAGTGGCCAAAGCTATGTACTGGGGGGGATTATACGACGCAACTATCGGCGCTGTCCGAGTCGTTAGTGAACCAACCCTCGATCCTTGGGTTATCTATGGCTATCAAACCCACTTTGCTACTGTGGACAATCTCGAAGATTTAGTCGGTGGTCATATCTACGTCGGTTTAATGTTAATTGGGGGCGGTATCTGGCATATTATCGTTCCCCCGCTTAAATGGGCGAGAAATGTGCTGATTTTCTCTGGAGAAGCCATTTTATCCTATTCTTTGGGCGGAATTGCCCTAGCTGGTTTCGTGGCCGCCTATTTCTGTGGGGTAAATACCCTCGCTTATCCAGTCGAATTTTACGGGCCAATTTTAGAAGTGAAGTTAGGAATTGCTCCCTACTTTGCCGACACGGTGAAATTGCCCTTTGGAGTACATACGGCGCGCTGTTGGTTAGCTAATGCCCACTTTTTTCTCGCTTTCTTCTTTTTACAAGGTCATCTCTGGCACGCTTTACGCGCGATGGGTTTTGACTTTAAACGAGTAGAAAAAGCCTTAAATGCGATAGAAGCCTAGTTTTTTTGAGGAAAATTAGGATAAATTATCGATTTTCCTAATTTTCCCCGCTGATCAATCTTTCTAACTGTCCCTTATGCCTTACTGTACCTGTTGTAACACCAAATTGCTGCATCACATTGGACGCTCTCGCTCTTATTGGTACTGTAGTTCTTGCCGGCAGGAAATGCCAGTTTCAGAGGGAGAAAACTGTAATCAGGGGCTTTATTCCCTATCAAGGAGAATTAAGAGTTAAACTCACTTATTTCGCAACAAGGACAAATTTTATGGCAAAAATTGGCTTATTTTTTGGCACGCAAACCGGCAAAACCGAAACGGTGGCGGAAATGATTCAGAAAGAATTTGGAGGTGAGGCAATTGTAGAATTACACGATATCTCCTCCGCTTCTACCGAGGATTTTGCCCCCTACGATGCCCTGATTATCGGTTGTCCCACCTGGAATATCGGCGAATTACAAAGCGATTGGGAGGGTTTTTACGATGAATTGGATGACATTGATTTCGTCTCCAAAAAGGTCGCCTATTTCGGGATGGGGGATCAAATCGGTTATGCGGATAACTTTCAAGATGCTCTGGGGATACTGGAAGAAAAAATCGCCTCCCTGGGGGGTAAAACCGTCGGTTACTGGCCGACAGAAGGTTACGATTTTAACGAGTCGAAAGCCCTAAAAAATGGCAAATTTGTCGGTTTAGCCCTCGATGAAGACAACCAATCCGATTTAACTGAACAACGGATCAAAACCTGGGTCGCGGGACTTAAGGGCGAATTTGGCGTTTAGTTAGCTATCAATCAGTTATCAGTTATCAGTTATCAGTGAATAGTATTAAGTGGCTAGTTCGCAGCTTTCTTTTCACCAATTACTGATTACTGTTTACTGATCACTGAAAAATCCCCTATATCCTTGATTATTATGTCTCGATTACCTGATGCAGTTTGGATTAATGTTAACCCCAGTTTTCGCCGTTTTGATCGCCCGGTGTTGGATTTTTTAGCCAGGGAAGTTGCGATCGCTGATTGGCAATACTGTCAATCTCTTGATCAGCCAGCTTCTCTTGATATTGCCTTGGTATTAATACAAGATTACCTGAAACAATGCGAGCGACCGCTGCATTTAGTCGGCCACGGCACGGGGGGATTAGTAGGATTACTGTATGCGCGTCGTTATCCGGAAAGGGTAAAATCCTTAACTTTGCTCTCTGTGGGAGTCTATCCGGCGATCGATTGGCAAGCTCATTATTATGTGCTATCAAAATTACTGCCTTGTTCTCGTCAAACTCTGCTCAATCAATCGGTTCACAATCTTTTTGGTCATCAATCCTGCGCTTTAACCCAAGAATATCGCTATCTCTTGGAACAGGATTTATTATTGTCCCTTTCTCCCCATAATCTCTATCAGAATGCTCATTTCGCCCCGGGGACAGTTCCCGTACCCCTGTTAGTCTGTGGGGGAGATATCGATACGGTAATTGATCAGCATTTATTGCAGGGATGGCAACCCTGGTTAAAGTCAGGCGATCGCATTTGGAGTTGTCACAAAGGGCGTTATTTTTTCCACTATTCCCACCCCTACAGCGTCAGTCAAGAGATTTTTAGTTTTTGGCGATCTCTAGTTCCACAGGAATTTCTTTCTGAGCCAACTGTAATTATTCCTTAATTGACAAAAATCGAGATTTATGTTAAGGCTAATACCGCTCTTTTGTCCGATCGCGATCTGGATAACGCTGCTGTTCTTTTTTACTGCTCTTTTTCTTGCTGTTGCCCAAGGGCGCCGGCAGTTGCAAAAGCTGCATCGAATTCCCTGTAGTCGCTGTGTTTTTTGTACTGGAGATTATCGCTTGAAATGTGCGGTGCATCCAATGCGTGCCTTTTCGGAAGAGGCGATCGATTGTCGGGATTTTGAGCGAGAAATTCAGGAAAATCCCCTTAATTCTCTCCCCTTGCTGACGGTAACTTTTCACTGGCTATGGAGTGTGTCTAAGCAGAGTATAGTCAGTCTAAAAAATAGGGGGGATGATTACGGACTCAACCCTTGATATACATGGCTTATAGATATTGACACAAAATCAAAAAAGGATGCTAGGCTAAAGGAGTCAGGTAAATTGTCTAGAAATGGAGCGTGAATTATGTCAGGAAGAGGTGGATGGCGCGGTGGCGCAGGACGTAAAAGAGCGTGGCAAAATGGAGAAACTCAGACTATCCGGGTTCCCATTGCCATTAAAGACCAAATACTCGATTTTAGCCAACAATTAGACCGAGGAGAGGCATTTTCCCCCAGAGACTTGCCGCTATTGCTAGAGGAAATTCTCGCTCAGTGGGAAGTTAAATGTCAGGAGAACAATAGCGCAGAATGGCAACCAGTGCGTCAACTATTGGCAGAAATAGAAGCACTACTCGCTCAAGAAACAGAGTTTAAGAGAGGACACGGGAGAAGTAAAGCCCATTGTGGCGTTTTTCGTCATTATAACCTAGATTCTGGCTGTTAAGTCGAGAATATCGTCGATAATCCCTGCTTTTAAAACGGGGAAACCTCCAGTTTGAGCGGTAAGCTATCAGCGTTGAGCTTGCCGCTAGAGGATTTGAGCGCATTTTTTTCTCAGACATCAGCCCTCCTTTGCTAAAATGATAATGATTATCGTTTTAACTAGCAATGGTCAATCAGATTGAGTATCCCCGAGCAGAAAGCCCCGTTATCGAGGAAGATTCGCAAAAAATCGTAAAAATACGCCATACTTGCGCCCATGTCTTAGCAATGGCCGTACAAACTCTCTTTCCTGAAACCAAAGTCGCTATTGGTGACTATTCATGGTTGCGGGGGAAATCTCATAACTTCATTATCACACAGTTGCAAATAATTATCAATTGGTTGAAAGCTAATCGCGATCATTCTCAGTCTCGATCGAGGGGATATTTCGAGGTGAAATCTTGGTCTTTGGCTGTTTACAGCTTTGAATGAGGGGTATAAGGAAGCTCATCTTTGGTAAGTCCCATCAGTTGGAGGAAATTTTTCTGGAAGATCCCTGTTGATTTTATTGAGAAAATTATGCAATAATTAGAGGAGAAGGTAATTCTACTAGCGGTGGTACTTATGCGGGAACCTCTCGTCACTCGTCTATTTCAACCCCGTGACCCCCTACCCTCGCGTCTGGATGCTCTTTGGTTAATCAATCGCGGTGTGGTTAAGGTGATGACGTGGGATGAGGAAGGAGAAATCGTCATCCTCGGCTATTGGGGAGAAAATGATGTGGTCGGCCGTCCCCTATCGCAGATTCAACCCTACGAGATGCAGTGCTGCACTAGCGTTGAAGCTACTTGTCTTCCTCTTGAACGGGGTAGCAGTCTTTCCTCGGCTCTCTGTCGTCACGTTCAACAAACTGAGCATTGGCTCTGTTCCCTGCGTCGCGATCGGCCTAGGCTGCGTTTTCTGAAAACTCTAATTCAATTATCGCAAAAGTTCGGTCGTCCCGCAGAAACGGGCCAGCGTATCGATATCCGTTTCACTCATCGGGAATTAGCCGAAATGGTCGGGATGACCAGAGTGAGCATTACCCGACTCATCAATGAATTCGAGCAACAAGGTCTGATTTCTCGTGCGGGAGGACATATTATTGTTTTACCTTCTGCTGACACCCAATTTCATCCTTATTAGGAGATAAACCTATGGCGATTATTCACTGGGATAAATCGATTCTGACTTTTCATCTCAAAGAAATTATCGAAGATCACGAATCAGGAGATCGAACGGCTCTCTTTGGTTTGGGAACAATTGTTATCGGTGCGGTTGTGCTGCCAGCTGCGGTCAAATTAGGCCGACCAATTCTCAAACAAATTATCAAAAGTGGCCTATCTCTCCAAGCTCGATCGTCACTGATCAAAACTCCTACTATTCCCCACAACCCGATCAATAATTAATTGGATTGCCTCTAGTTAGGGTTTGTGGCAAAAAGTTTTTCCTGTGGGGTGTGGGGTTTTATCGATTTTGAGAGGGTCAATTACCTAATTTTCAGGGAAAAAGTCCAGGAATTTTCCCCCCGATCACTCCAATGGTTGGGACTTTTTGAGGAAAAAAAAGTCCAAAAGTCTTACCCAACAAGATTTTTAGATTTATTCAGCAAACCCTACATAACTGAGGTAAGAGACTCTTGCTGACTTGGTTGCAGATGGGATTGAGCGCGAACAGCGCGGAACATCCCAAAACGACATAAACCCGTGCCAAAGGCCAAACGCATCAGCAGAATTGTCGGCACTTCTCGGACGGATTTAAGCAACCCAGTTAGACCAAATTGCCACCAGCCTTGGGGACGAATCACCCCCTGCCAAATGGTATCAATCCAAGAGGGTAGAGTGGCTGTTGTCCAGTCAGCAGTCACCACTTCCCCATCTACCAATCCCGTGGCCGCTAACTGTTCGGCAAAACCTTCGATACTGGCAAAAGCGGGGTGAGACCACTGATCCAAAAGTTGGCGCATTACGGGACGTTCCCAGAAATTAAGCGGTTTTTGACGGTCATCTCGCTGATTCCAGTCCGCTACCACCAAGACTCCCCCTGGTTTGAGAACTCGCAGTAATTCCCCAGCAAAAACGGCTTTGTCCGGCATATGGGGACCGGCTTCAATTGACCAGACCACATCAAAACTCTCGTCAGGAAAAGAAAGGTCCATGGCATCATCGACCAAAAAGCGAGCATTTAAATCTGGGGGTGTTAGTTCTTTGGCCCGTGCCACTTGTTTGGGACTAATAGTGACACCGGTAACGGCAAATCCGTAGTCGCGGGCCAGAATGCGACTGCTGCCACCAATACCACAACCGACATCGAGGAGAGTTGCACCGGCGGGTAATTTATCCAAACCTCCCCAAGAGACCATTTCCGCCACAAAGTCGGCTTTTGCCGCTAGAAAGTCTTTTTTTTCTGGTGGGGAACCGTAGTGACCTAAATGGATGTGTTCCCCCCAATAATATTCTAAAATCCCGTCCTCAGTCCATTGGTCGTAGGAATTGGCCACCGAGTCTGATGATTGGTACTTGCGAGAGGAAACAAAATAGACGACGATAGCGATCGCTAGGAGTAACCCTAAAGATGATGTCACCAAAAGTATATTCATTCAATCCTGCTGGGCAAACTGACACAAAGCTTAATAACTCTTAAAGATTATATAACTTTGAGGTTCTGCGGGTTGAGGGCCAACAGGGTTGAGTGACTTTGGTTACTCACCAGAAATTAACTATCGCGTAATGAGGGTTCCGAATTAACCCCACTGGGTAGAACCACTTGATGATCGCGTTCGGCTATGACTTCTGCTTTGGCCTCGGCGACGATATCCCCCAGCACTTCTGCTGTTTCGGCCAAGGAACTCTTAGTTTTTTCGTAGAGAACAACGCCAGTTTTAATCGTTGCTTTGGCGACCGGTTTCAGTAAAGAAATCACGGTGGGGGCCAACAGCAGCGCACCGATTCCGAAAACGATCGCTTTCCCTGGAGTAATTTGTGCTAGTTTTCTCGTTTGTTCTAACATCTGTGTTTTTTCCATGAGCTTTAAACCATTGATTTTGTTGCCTTCAGTCTGTAGATAGCAAAAGTTTTTAACTTAGAAGCATTATCTACCTACGAGTACCATTATAGAATAGTTTTTGAGGGAATATTATTAAGTTTTTTTTCAAGAGAATATAGCCTAGATATTCACCTATCAGTTATTAGTGGATGGGTCAAGACTTCCCCAGATACCGACTCTTAAACCATCATAACAATCTTTGATTTTTATGATGGTTTAATGTCTATTATCACCTCGCTCGAATTCTTCTAATGGAAAAGAACGGGAGGAGAGAATATTTTCTAAATCCAGTCGGTTATAGATGGCTTTAATTAACTTTTTGCTCAATTTTTTAGTAACTTTTTTGGCAATTTTATTAGCTAATTTATCATATTTACTCATGGAGTCTCCCTTTGACCTTGTAGTTGATGAAAAACCAGAGGACGCAAACTATTTAAACCGGCAATAATTGCTGTCCCGTTATGAATTGCGGTGGCTAAAAGTGGATTAAGACCGATGCTAGTGGCCAAAACGAGGGCGACTAAATTCGGGGCGACCACTAGAAAAATATTTTGTTCAATTAAAGCTTTAGTTTCTTGGGCAATAGCGATCGCCTCTAGTAAACTGCTCAGATCATTATTCATCAGTACCACGTCGGCGGTTTCTCTTGCCACTTCCGAACCCTTCTCGAAAGAAATCGACACATCTGCATAGGCCAAAGCCACGGAATCATTGAGACCATCGCCAACAAAAGCGACTGTATGGCCAGAGCGATGCAATTCTCGAACTATTTTAGCCTTTTGTTCGGGAAAAGCCTCAGCATGAACCTGGCCAAAGGGAATATTTAACGCTTGCGCCACTTCTTTCGCCCTTTGTTGATTATCCCCCGTCAACAGATGCACAGTCATGCCATAATCTTGCTGTAGGCGATCGATTAACCAACGACTATCGGCACGCAAAGGGTCAGTATAGTGGATTACCCCCTGAAATTGCCCATTACAGGCGAGATAATTGCGAGACACCCAAGCACTGGCGGGGTTGGCTAAATCACCGCCAAATTCGTCTAAATTGACCCCTTGCTGGCGTAAAAACTTGTCACTGCCCACCAATACCTGATTACCATCAATTTCTGCCCGCATTCCTAGTCCTAACTGGTAATCCCAATCTCCCCTCGGTAAGATTTCCACACCCTGGCGCTGGGCATAATTAGCGATCGCCATAGCGACGGGATGGGTGATCCTTTGTTCGGCCGAGGCCGCTAATTGAAGAATTCGTTCTGGGGATAAGCGGCCAGGGATAGTTTCCACTCCCACCACCATCACTTCCCCCGTGGTCAAAGTTCCCGTCTTATCAAAAACAATCGTATCGATATCTGCCAATAACTCCAAAGTTCTGCCACTGCGTACCAAAACCCCGTGACGGGTGGTATGATTCAACGCGCCTAAAAAAGCTGTAGGTAAAGATACCCGAATCCCCGTGACAAAATCGAGGGTGAGAATAGCGGCGGCCCGGGCAGCATCTCGGGTGGTGAGAAAAATTAGTGATGCTAACCCTAAAGAAGGCAAAATCAGGCGATCAGCCAGATTAGCGGCATAATTGGCCATGCGGGTATCATGGACAGGAGCTTTTTGCAGAAGTTCGATACTGGCAGCGGCGCGAGTTTGTTGACCGACTCGTTCACAGGTGAGGCGGATCTGACCGGAACGAACTAAGGTGGAGGCATAAACGAGAGTTCCTTTTCGGGCGACAATAGGCAAGGATTCCCCGGTTAGTTGCTGTTGGTCGATTACCGCTTCCCCTTGCCAGACTGTGCCATCAACGGGGATGCTTTCCCCGGGATAAACCACCACTGTCTCGCCAATTTGGACAGCATCACTGGTAATTTGCTTGATTTCGCCGTCTTTTTCCACCCAAGCGTAATGACCGATTGTATCTAATAAATTAGCCGTTCGTTTTTCCGTTGCCCTAGCGGTACGATCGCGAATAATGTCCCCCAATTCATGGAGGGTGATAATCAGGGAAGGTGTCAATAATTTCCCTTGAAAACCGCTAAAAATCAGGGCTAAGAGGTCTAAACAATCGATATTTAGTTTACGCTCTCCGAAGATACTTTTCAGCGCCCGGGCTGCCACGGGAAAAGCTGCGGCCAAAAGGACGCTTCTGGCCAAGATGCTCAAACCGGGTTGGGGAAAACGTTGACAGGTGATCGCGAGGAGGGTGGCGGCGGTGGGAAGGGCAAGGTTAGACCATTCTTCTTTCCCTAGTTTTTGGGGCTTGTCTGGCTCGATCGAAGACTCGTTGGGCTGATTGAGCATTTTTTGCCAAAGCAAGCCAAAATCCCTGTTTATTTCAGGGGTGAGGGCGGGGGCATACTCGATCACCAGAGAGGCGACGGCGGCGTTGATGCGGAAATGGGTAATGGCGGGATGGGAAGTTAATTTTTGTTCTAAGGTCTTGACAAAATGCCTATCAGATGCTAGGCGGGAAATTCGCAAGCGCAGCCGACCAGGGAGAGAGTGAACAACGCTTACGGAATTGAGGGAAAGTTTGCTTAAGTTCATCGGAGTAAAATCTAGCTAGTTTCAAGATTACTGTCAGAATTGGCTAAATTAAGTAGATTGATCAGACGAAAGCCTAAATCTAACTCGGAGAGGCCGGCTGCTTCGTAGGTAATTGCCAGAGAGGCAGCGGTAGGATTAAGGCGATGACTAAGAACAATTGTCTCAGCTGCGAGGAGGTGGTTTAATCTTTTAGCAAAGGCAGCATCTTGACTTAAACGGTCGATACGAAGGCGAATTCGTCCCGGTACCGAGTGAACAATGCGACAACCCGGTATTATTTCCTGATTGCTATAATCTGGGCTTTTTTCGGCAGTTTTTGGGTTACTGGTGAAGGGAGATTTTAACTGTTGGAAAATTTGTCGCGAGATACTGGCTACGGCTAAATTAACTAATAGTGCATTGGCCCCTCGCAGTTGAAAACGACTGGTAATAAATAATCCCATTAAAACTGGAATAATCATCTCCACTTCATTATGTTCTCGCAGAAATTCGGCCAATTGTATTTGCGGATCCTCGCTGGTGGCCGATTGTGTCGAGACAATTTCTGTGTTAGTGATCATAATTTTATCTCCTACAAAAAGATAGTAAGTAGTCGTGCAAAATAAATTTCCTAGTGAAGATGGGCAAAAGGCAAAAGCTTTATCGAAATGTGTAATTAATTTTGCCTAGGTACTTATTCAACTCTTAGTTGTTTGTCCCTGTGGAATTGCCCTCAATCCATTCGTAAAAAGCCATAGATTCCGGGGTACAACGGCTGCATCCTCCGCATTTTTCTAGGGAAATCAGGCGAATTCGCCCTTTTTTCAGCAAGCGATCGAGCATGGGACTTAAGGCATCCGCTGACATCCGAAAGTGTGTGGATAAGTCAGACAGAGATGCTTTCTGATTTTTGGCAAGATAAGCCTGTATATCGGTTAAAATCATGGTTTATAAGCGAAAAAAATCGAGAAAAGTTGCTTGATTGCGGTGGGTTACGGCGAATCTAAATAATTAGTTAGTTGCCTAGCTTTTCGTCGCCTAACCCACCCTACTTTTAAATTGCCGGACGGTTGATTTTTCGGGGACGGAGATTTTTTAAGGTGAATAAAACCCCGACTACGGTTAAACCCATCAAGACTATCCAAAAGAGAGAAAATCCCGGATGTCGAGAAAAAGTGGCGATTTGATAGAAGGAAGTGGCAACAATATAGGCCATTCCTGTGGTCCAGAGGGCAATAAAAACAGTCCAACCGGCATTAGTTTCGCGATATACGGCCGATGTGGCCGAAACACAGGGAAAATAGAGCAGAACAAACAACAGATAGGCAAAAGCACCCGCTTGACCATCAAATCTTTTCGCCATTGCCCCAAAGATTCCTAAATCTACCTCTTGCTTCTCGGCAGCCGTTTTTTGATCCTGCAAATCACCAAGATTTAAACCCAAGGGATCAAGTAATTGATTGGGTAATTCCGCTAAATTGGCGGGAATAGTGGCAATAGCTTCCTGAATTTGCCCCCAGAAGTCGAATTTTACCTGTGCTGCCCCCTTATTCGGGTTATCTTCCCCTGCTAGTTGGCTGTAAATTGAGTTTAAGGTTCCTACCATCGCTTCTTTGGCAAAAACTCCCGTAAAAATGCCCACCGTTGCCGGCCAATTTTCCGGTTCTAGTCCCATGGGTGAGAAAATAGGAGTTACAGCTTTACTGGTAGCACTTAAAACCGATCGCTCGCTGTCTTGATTACCAAAAGAACCATCAAAACTGACGGAGTTGAGTAGTCCCAAAATCATCACCATTAAAACGATAACTCGTCCAGCTTTCCATAAAAACGCTTGCAGACGTTCCCAAGTACGAATTAAAACCCCTTTCAGACGCGGTAGATGATAGGGAGGCAATTCCATAATAAAGTGACTGACTTCTCCCTTGAGTAGGGTTTTTTTCATCACCAATCCCGTCAAAATAGCGGCGAGAATTCCTAAGATATAAAGACCAAAAACGATGTTTTGACCACCTATGGGGAAAAAAGCCGCCGCAAATAGCGCATAAACAGGTAATCTGGCCCCACAGGACATAAAAGGGTTCATCATAATCGTCATTAAACGATCGCGAGAATTTTCTAGGGTCCTGGTGGCCATAATTGCCGGCACACTGCAGCCAAATCCCACTAGCATGGGGACAAAGGATTTACCCGGCAATCCCACCAAACGCATCAATCGGTCCATGACGAAGGCTGCCCGGGCCATATAGCCGGAATCCTCTAAAATTGACAAAAAGAGGAACATAAAGCCAATTACGGGGATAAAAGTGGCGACGGTTTGCACACCTCCCCCCGCCCCATCAGCGAGCAGAGCAATTAGCCAACCCGGGGTATGGATTTTTTGTAAAACTTGGGACAAACCATCGACAAAGATAGTCTGGGCAGTTAAATCGAAGAAATCGATAAAGGCAGCACTAACATTGATGGTAAACAAGAACATTAGGTACATTACGCCCAAAAATATCGGAATTCCTAACCAGCGATCGAGAACAATCCGATCAAGGCGATCAGACATAGTATCATTTATCTGTCCAGTCCGTTGAGTGGCTCCCTGGGTAACTTGTTGAATAAAGCCATAACGAGTATCAGCAATTAAAATATCGAGGTCTTCCCCTAAAACTTGGTGTATTTGTCGTCTATGCTTGACGATAATGCTTAATAGTTCCTGTGAGCGCAATTCTGGGGCGATGCGATCCTCGTATTGCAGTAGATTTAAAGCAGTCCATCTTGGCTCAACGATCCTTTTACTGCTATGGTCGTTAATGTAGGCAATAATCTCGTTAAGGGCTTCCTCAATTACCGCAGGATAAGCCACATAAGCGGCAGTATGGTTAATATTACCAACTAATTCCCCAATTTTTTGCTTTAATTCTCCGATTCCCTCCCCTTTAACCGCACTAATCGCCACGACAATTGCATCCATGCGATCGCTTAAGAGTTGCGGATTAACCACAATACCCCTAGTTTTGGCCACATCCATCATATTCAGGGCAATCAACATCGGTAAACGCATCTCCATGATTTGGGTAGTAAGGTAGAGATTGCGCTCTAAATTGGCAGCATCGACGATATTAATCACTAAATCCGCTTCTCCTGACAGCAGATAGTCCCTAGCGACTAATTCATCCATTCCTGTCTCCCCTTCTTCTACATCGAGGGAATAGACTCCGGGTAAATCCACAAGGGTGATATCTTCCCCGTTAACTTGAAATTGTCCCTCTTTGCGATCGACTGTTACTCCCGGCCAGTTGCCGGTGCGTTGATTGGCCCCCGTGAGAGCATTAAAAAGGGTAGTTTTGCCACAGTTAGGATTGCCAATTAAGGCGATAATCGGTTTGACCATAATTAGGATATTGAGTGACGAATAGGCTTAGATGATTAAATTTTGCTTTCTGGGTCTATTTCTTCGACGATTAAAGTGTCTGCCTCCTGTTTTCGCAGACTGAGATGAAATCCCCGCACTCGAATCTCGACGGGATCCCCCAAAGGTGCGACGCGAATGACGGTAAACTCTGTCCCCGGAGTTAATCCCATTGATAACAATTTTCCTTTGTATCCGCGCAATGCTCGGTCATAACCGACAACTTTACCCGCTTTTCCTATGGGTATCTCCCGCAGAAATGTTCTTACTTCAGGTAGGTCTTTTTTGGGTTCCAGTTTTTTCGGTTGACTGTCACTAACGAGGATTTTTTCGGCCATTTCTGCCCCGATACCAATACGATTGTCTTGAATGGCAATTAAAACTGACCCCCTCGGTTGGGAGCTAATTACCTGTAATTGAATGCCGGGGTTTAATCCCATACCTAGGAGTCGATTGATTCCTCCTGTCCCCTGAAATCCCACTAACCAGACGGTTTTTCCCATTTCCACTTGTGCGAGGGGATAGGTGGCTGTTAGCTCAGTACCCATGGAGTTAGTACGTTCTGCTACTGCCTCTTTACCACCCCAAGGAGAAAATTGGGCTTTATTTGGCGATTTTTCTGGTTCTTCTGGGTCATTAGGTCTAATTTTATCGTCCATGCTTTTCTTATCTCCAAAGGCAAAGAAGGTCTTTCATTCAAGAGTGATAATAATTCCTTGATAGCTCATCGAGTTTACTTCAGTAGCCAAAGGGTGATAACTGCACTACTGTTAGTCTCAGTCAACGGTTTTGAAACTGTCTAAGACTTGCGATCGCTAAAATAAATGCTAATTATTCTCAATTACCAGTCTAATCGAAAAGGGGAGACAGAAAAGAAAAATATTTATTTAGGGTCGGCTGAATAATGGTAAAACCCTTTGAAAATAAGGCTTTTGACCTGTTAAAATCCGATGTTAGTGCTGCGAAAATCGGATTGGGACCCCCAAAAACCTGGCATTATCCTCCTTTCAGTACATAAGTTAGTACAAAAAGAGAGGGCAACAAAGCCTGAAACGACCGGCTACTGACGACCGACTCCTAACCCCACCAACAAACTTTTTGCCGCAAACCCTACCTAGTGGTCTGCGGCAAAAAGTAGGGGCGAAGCATTCGGGCAATAACCTATCGGTGAAACCGTAGATTTTCTATCCGAATGCTTCGCCCCTACAGGACGCGGGCCGATGAAGACGCCAGGTTTTGAAGCACGATTCTCTCAAAATCTTGCACCTGTGGGAGCAAGAAAAGCCACAAAACCCTTACCATGCCTACATTTCCCTCACCCCCTTCCCTGTCCCAGAGCGTTAGAGGGGAGGGGGTGAGGGCAATTAACCATCTCTGCCATTACTTTTGAAAAATGGGATAATTCGTTGTCAGTATCTCCAAACAATGACTAATGAAACTAAAAACTTGACTAACTATCAATGGCTAACCTATCGCTGAAACCGTAGATTTCCTATCGGAATGTTTCGCCCCTACTTTTTCAGCTATACTTTGCACGGCTACAACTTGCATTTTTTACTCAAGGACAATAATATAGTTTAAGAGTCATAATTAGAAGCAAAGCACTCATTAAAAACATGATTAACCTAGAATTCACG
>NZ_JACJSW010000168.1:0-7409 GCF_014698375.1 Microcystis flos-aquae FACHB-1344
TGGTCTATTTTTCGACAATGGTTAGAGTATTTTGGTTTTAAATATGGTAAGGTTACGGTAGCAGTAGCCCCCCATAACACGAGTCAAAATTGTTCTAATTGTGGTCAAAAAGTACCTAAATCTCTATCTACGAGAACCCATGTTTGTCCCCATTGTGGCTATGTAGAAGATAGAGATATTAACGCCGCTATCAATATTCTCAAAAAGGGACTAAGTACGGTAGGGCATACCGAAACTAATACGCTTGGGGAGAGATTCCCTCTGGTTTGGCTGGATACGTCCTGCCAGATTAAGGAAACTCAGTGAACCAAGAATCCCTCGCTTTTAGCGCGACGGGAGTGTCAAGACAAATTTAACAAACCATAAAGCTCTAATTACAGGAGCTTCTCGCGGAATTGGAGTAACTATAGCTTCATTTCTAGAGAATCAAGGGACTGAGATTATCGCCCCCATGCAATTAATCAAAGGGGTTTCTCCAGCCATGAAAACCGCAGGCTGGGGTAGAATTTTTAACATCAGTTCTATTTTCAGTCTATTCTGTCACTAAAGCCGGATTGAACGCCCTAACCCGCAGTGCTGCTCTAGAATTCGCCACCTATGGTATTCTAGTTAATGCAGTCTGTCCAGGTTATGTGGGGACGGAGCTAACTTTTGCTAACAACTCACCTGAGCAGTTGGCGGGAATTGCTTCTTCCCATTCCCCTCCAGCGCCTAGCCCAACCTTATGAAATCGCCAAATAAGTTGTTTTTCTGTGTTCGCAAGACAATACCTACCTCACCGGACAAAGTATAATTATTGATGGAGGATTTACCTGTAAATAAAATCAAGGTTGTCATAACATATAAAAAATCGCAACTGTCTATTGGAGATAAATCGTAAAATGTATCTTCTTAAAAAGAATAAATTTGTCGCCATTGTCAAGAAACACAGATTTGCCCGTTTTTTGCTGGTTGGTGCAATAAATACCCTGTTTGGTTATTTTTCCTTTGCCACTCTCATTCTTATTGGGCTGGATTACAAGTTAGCTGCTTTGCTGGCTACCATTCTGGGAGTCTTATTTAACTTTCAAACCACGGGAAGACTGGTTTTTGGTAGCAAAAACAACAAATTGATTTTTCGTTTTGTCTTAGTTTATGTGGTGACTTTTCTCTTGAACGTTGAGGCCCTGAGAATTGTTGATGCTATTGATATTGGGATCGAGCAAAAAATTAAAATGTTAATCGCTGGAGCCATCTTGGTTCTTCCCATGGCTGTCATCTCTTTTATTTTAATGAAACTATTTGTTTTTAGAGAAGGATCACAATGAAAAAAATTACGATTATGACCCCTTGTTATAATGAAGAAGGAAATATTGAAGACCTTTACTTGCGAGTTAAAGAAGTCTTTAATCAGTTACCTAACTATGAGTATGAACATCTTTTTATCGATAACGCTTCCCAAGATAAAACTGTAGATGAATTAAAAAAAATTGCTCAAAAAGACCCCGGAGTAAAAGTCATCGTTAATGCTAGAAATTTTGGTCCCGTTCGTTCTGGTTACTATGGGATTCTTCAGTGTTACGGGGATGCGGTTATTCCTATTGTAGCAGATCTGCAAGATCCTCCCGAATTAATCCTAGAATTTGTCAAGAAGTGGGAAGAAGGCTATAAAGTTGTTAAAGCGGTTAAAACTCCGGTGAAAGAAGGAGCTTTTTTCTATTTTGCTAGACAAATTTTTTATTCTTTAATGGATAATCTTTCAGATATAAGAGTTACTAGAAATTTTACAGGTTTCGGGTTATACGATCAGAAAGTCATCAATGTTCTACGAGAGATTAACGATCCCTATCCCTATTTTAGGGGACTCATTGAAGAGTTGGGTTTTGAAAGTTTCTCTTTTGAGTATCAACAACAACGGCGAAAACGGGGTATAAGTAGTTACAACTTCTATCGATACTATAGCGAGGCGATGCTGGGTATTACCAGTCACTCCCAAGTTCCCCTCAGACTGGCCACCATGTTAGGCTTTGCTTTGTCCCTCTTGAGTTTGCTAGTGGCGTTAGGTTATTTAATCGCCAAATTGTTGTTCTGGGATTATTTTCCTTTAGGAACCGCACCAATCATGATCGGACTATTTTTACTCGCTTCTGTGCAACTATTTTTTATCGGTATTATTGGGGAATACATTGGCTTAATGCACATGAGAATTTTAAAAAGGCCTTTAGTGGTCGAACGGGAACGGATTAACTTTGAGTGAGTGACTGTATTTGTTATACTAACTTAATCTTGGAGGACAAATGGTAATGGTTAGGCGTTGGGTTTCATGCTTCAACCCAACCTACTTTCATCTTATATTTAATTCCACCCACCTACTTAAATACAATAGAAAACCTATCTGGATTAGCTAATCTATATATAGCGTTTTTCAGTCTAATGAGGTATAGTAAATCCATCGATAGATAGGCGTTTCAGCGTTTCAATCGGGACTCACCGCTATAGTAAAATGTAGATTCTGTGTACCCCCCCACTTTTCTATACCGATTTAGTCTGATTGACGATTCGATCGTAAAATAGCAACAGATCAAGAGATTACAGGTCAAATATGCCGAAATTTGTTGTCTGGGGTAGTTATTGTGAAAATGTGCTGGAAAAACGCGCTCCCTATCGTCAAGCGCATCTAGAGGGATTAAATCAACAGAAAGAACGGGGAATTCTCATTACTATCGGACCAACGGCAGATTTAAGCCAAGTTTTCGCAATTTATCAGGCAGCCAGCGAGTCAGAAGTGCGAGAATTAATCGAAGCGGATCCCTACTGGCAAAATGGCATCTGGACAGAATACCAAGTCAAAGAATGGATTCAAGCTATCTAAGGGGGCTATCAGCTATATTTTTCTATAAGGGTGTTGTCATCTCCGGTCAAGTCTGAGGATATTTTCAAGGATAAACCGGAGTTATCCCTTATCGATTCAAGCTGACAGCTGATAGCTTGCCTACTTTTTGCTTATCGCCATGGTTTACATCAAAAAGGTCGAACTCTCACACTTCAAATCCTTCGGGGGAACGACTCCCATCCCCTTTTTACCGGGGTTTACGGTGGTTTCTGGTCCAAATGGTTCGGGAAAGTCGAATATTCTCGACGCATTGCTATTTTGCTTGGGATTAGCTACTTCCAAGGGAATGCGGGCCGAAAGATTACCGGATTTAGTCAATCACAGCTATAACAATCAACGTCATAGCGCGGAAGCGAGTGTCTCGGTGACTTTTGATATTACCGATATTCCCGACGCAACCGATAGGGATTGGACGGTTTCTAGGCGCTTAAAAGTGGCTAAGGGTGGCAGCTATACTTCTACCTACTATATCAATGGGGAAACCTGTACGGTTAGCGAACTTCACGACCAATTAAACCGTTTACGCATCTATCCCGAAGGGTATAACGTGGTGTTACAGGGGGACGTAACCAGAATTATCAGCATGAATGCCAAGGAAAGACGGGAAATTATCGACGAATTGGCAGGAGTAGCCGAATTTGACCGCAAAATTGAGAAAACTAAGGAGAATATCGATTCGGTTAAAGAAAGGGAAGAACGCTGCCAAATTATTGCCACAGAATTGCAAAAATCTCTGGAGAAATTAGCACTCGATCGCATTAAAGCCGAAAAATACCAAAAACTCAAGGCCCAAGTCCAAGAAAAACAACAATGGGAAATTGTCCTCCATTGGCAAAATCTCCAGCAGCGCTGCCAGCAAGTAAAAGAACAAATTCAAGCTGGGGAAAAGGAAAAACAGGTTTTAACCGAGACTATCGCCAATTTATCCGAACAAATCGCCCAAAATAGTCAAGAATTAGAGAAACTCAATCAACAGGTTAAAGCTTTCGGGGAAGATGAACACCTGTCCCTGACTTCCCGATTAGCGAGTCAACAGGCCAAACGACAACAACAGCAACAACGACAAAAAGAGTTAGAAAACCTCGAAAAAGAATCTCAGGCACAGAAAAACAGACTTTTAGAGGAAATTAATCGCTATAATCTCGAGTTAAACCAGATTACTGCCCAAAAAAGCCGTTTAGAAACTGGAATCTTACCCAATCTCCTACGGACAACCCAAACCGCAAGGGAAACCCTAGAAAACCATCGTCTGCAAGCAAGTAGTCTCGCAGAAGCGTCAGAAGCTTGGGTAAAAGAACAAAGCGACCTTTCCCGCAATATTACCCGTCTTCAGGAACAATTAAACCCCTACCGTAGCCAACGGGCCCAATTGACCGAAAGATGCGATCGATTGCAAACTAATATAGTAGAAGCTGGTCAACGTCTGCAAGAATTAGAGCAAGTTATTGGCACAAAAACAGAAGAAAGTCAAGAAATATTACAAAAAATTAATCAATCGGAACCCGATATCCAAAATTTAGCCCAAAAACTCACCATTGCCGAACAAAATCGCGTCATCAGTCAGGACACCCAAAAACGTCTGCTAAAAGAACAACGGGACAAACAGAGGGAATTAGATAAACTGGAAGCGACCAAGCAAGCACAACAGGAAGCCCAGGGAACCTATGCCACTCAAATATTATTACAGTCAGATTTGCCCGGAATCTGCGGATTAGTGGCACAATTGGGGGAAGTAGAGGAACGTTATCAAATTGCTCTCGAAATCGCCGCCGGAGGTCGTTTAGGTCATGTAGTCGTCCAAGATGATAGCGTTGCGGCCGCCGGAATTGCCTTGCTAAAACAGCGTCGCATCGGTAGGGCCACTTTTTTACCCCTGAATAAAATTCGTCCTCCCCGTCCCCAGGATATTTCCTCTCTGCGTCACGCGCGGGGTTATCTGGATTTAGCGGTGAATTTGGTTAAGTTTCAACCCCAGTATCGGGAGGTTTTTAACTATATTTTTGGCAGTACCGTGGTTTTCGAGGATATAGATTCTGCCCGTTATTATATCAATCAATATCGCATCGTTACTTTGGATGGCGAGTTATTAGAGATGACTGGCGCTATGACTGGAGGCAGCCAACCGACGCGATCGGGGCTGCGTTTTGGTAAAATTTCTCCGAAGGAGTCTAGTGAAGCGGAATCTCTACGGGAAAGATTAGCAGAAATCGATCGCATTCTTACCCGCAACGAAGAAAAAATCACCCAAGTTAATAATCTTATCAGTCAGTTAACCCAACAGTTAACCGAAACCCGTCAAAGTCATCGGGAAAATCAATTATCTCTACAACAATTAAGCAAGGATTTACAACGTTTAACCACAGAAAAAGAGGATTTAAACCGTCAATTATCGGGTCAGCAAGAGGAAATTACTATTTCTCGTCAACGGTTAGAAATATTAACCAGAGAAATTCCTGAGTTAGAGTTATCTTTACAGCAAGAACAGGAGAAATTAACTGCTTTAGAGGCCAATCATACCCATAGCGAATGGCAACAGGTACAGGGAATAATTCGCACTCAAGAATTGGAGTTACAAACCCAAGAAAATCACCTCGCTACAGTCCGCGAACAGTTAAAAGATTTACAAAGTCAACAGATCAGACTAGAGGAAAAAAGTCAAGAGTCTGCGGATAGAATTATTGAGATTGACAAGATAATTACCGATGCAGTTAATCAGACAAATATCGGTAATCTGGAGATAGAAAAACTTGATCGCCATATTTTAGAAATCAATCAAGCTTTACAGCAATTATCGCAACAACTAGGGGAAACCAAGCAAAAAAGAGACCAATTAGAGACAGTTTTGCGACAACAACAAAACCGGCAACAACAGGCTATCTGGCAATCGGAAAAGTTAGTCAACAATCAAGAGGAAAGACAAGCATTACTAACCACTTTACAGACAGAAATTAGTCAACTAGAAAGCGACTTACCCAATCCCTTGCCCGAAATTCCTGAAAGTGAGCGGGATTTCGAGAAAATTCAAAGCGATATTCGGCAGTTACAAAAGAAATTAGCAGCTTTAGAACCTGTCAATATGTTAGCTTTAGAAGAACACCAAAAAACTAAAGAGAGATTAGATGAACTATCAGAAAAACTGCAAACTCTAGAAGGAGAAAGAACCGAACTACTTTTACGGATAGAAAACTTTACCACCCTCAGATTTAATGCTTTTCAGGAAGCATTTACTGCTGTTAACGAAAACTTTAAGAATATATTTGCCACCCTGTCCGATGGTGATGGTTACTTGCAATTAGAAGACGAAAATGACCCCTTTAATGGTGGCTTAAATCTGGTGGCCCATCCGAAAGGAAAACCCGTACAGCGATTGAGTTCCATGTCTGGGGGTGAGAAATCTTTAACCGCTTTAAGCTTTATTTTTTCCCTACAAAGATATCGTCCTTCTCCCTTTTATGCCTTTGATGAAGTGGATATGTTTTTAGATGGGGCCAATGTGGAGAAATTGGCCAAAATGATTCAAAAACAAGCACAACAAGCGCAATTTATTGTCGTTAGTTTGCGTCGGCCGATGATTGAAGCATCGGAAAGAACCATCGGTGTCACCCAAGCGCGGGGAACCCATACACAGGTACTAGGAATTAAAGTTTAACCTAAGATGCAAGTGGGGTGTGGGGTGTAGGGTGTAGGGTGTAGGGTGTAGGGTGTGGGGTGTGGGGTGTGGGGTGTAGGGTGTAGGGTGTAGGGTGTGGGGTGTGGGGTGTGGGGAAGTGGGAAGCTTTTCAGTAAACAGTAAACAGTGAACTGAAAACTCACATCTGATAACTGATAACTGATAACTGATAACTGCCAGACAAGCCGGACAAAGTTAAGTTATATTAAGATTACTCAGAATGCGTCCTCGTCCCATTCAGAAATCTCTTGACATCCTCACCGCCGTAAACGGACGGTGATTCCCAAACCTCACGATTTAGGTTTCTGCTTCTTTCCCTTGCGGGGTTCCGCACCTGCCTTAACAGATTTACTCTGTTCTGGTCTTATGGTCGCTCTACAGACTGACACCGCAAGCCCTGCGGCCAAAATATTTTTACTAGCGTTAATATCTCGGTCATGGTGAGTCCCACAGTCTGGACAGTCCCACTCTCGAACATTTAACGGCATTTTTTCAGCAATATACCCGCAATTACTACATCTTTTAGAGCTAGGAAACCATCTATCTATTTCGATGTAATTTCTGCCGTACCAACGGCATTTATAGGCTAATTGTCGGGTAATTTCTCCCCAACTAACGTCAGATATTGCCTGAGATAATTTCGGGTTTTTGACCATATTCTTGACGGCTAAATTCTCAACCACAATCGTTTGGTTTTCACGAACTAATTGAGTGGTTAGCTTATGTAAATGGTCTTTTCTGCTATCGGTGATTCGAGCGTGAATCTTGGCTACTTTGATTCTTGCTTTTTCCCGATTTTTTGACCCTTTCTGTTTTCTAGAAAGATTTTTTTGGTCCTTTCGCAGTCTCCGATAATGTTTCTTAAAA
>NZ_JACJSW010000169.1:0-49931 GCF_014698375.1 Microcystis flos-aquae FACHB-1344
TGTTGTTGACTAACTTCCTTCAATAGTAGGTCAGTCTCCTTCAGTTGTTTGTCAGTTTCCTTGAGTTGTTGAGCGTTTTCTTTCTGTTGTTGACTGACTTCCTTCAATAGTAGGTCAGTCTCCTTCAGTTGTTTGTCAGTTTCTTTTTGAGCAGCAGTTAATTCGGCTTGAGCAGTTGCTAATTCGGCTAGGATTCGCCATACGTCTTCTGATGTAGTCGTCATAGATGATTTTTTCTCTCTGATTTGGTCTATTACTATTTTACTGAATTTGGCCGATTCATGAATAAGAGAGTGTTTTTTCCTTTGGGGAAGATAGAGCGATAGCCTTTGAGGTTTTAATAGATTTGAGGTTGAAAATTATCGGGAATATCTAATTCAAATACTTGGTCATGAATCCGAGCCACATAAAACCCTTCTTGGAGAATTTTTTCCCGTAATCCTGGTGATAAATCAACCGCCGCTAATATGCCATAGAGTTTTTTATCTTTGTGTTCAGAGAAAAAGCTACGAAACCGTTGCAAAATACTTTTTAATTGTGTAATAGATTCCTCTTTGGCATGACTTTTAACCTCGACGATATAGGCGGTATTTAGCTGACCATTGGTATAGGCAAGGACATCAATTTCTAGGTGTTGTCCTTTTTTACTGACTCGCACACTGGGACTAACCACTTCCATACCAAAGCGTTGTCTGAGAATCGTTTCCATTGAGGGAAGGGCAAGTCCTTCGGTAAAGCTGCCGAATTTGGCACCGAGCCCCCCAATTTGTTTGCCCAGTTCTTTGAGTTGTTTGTCAGTTTTCTGCTGTTGTCGGTCAGTTTCCTTGAGTTGTCGGTCAGTTTCCTTGAGTTGTTGGGCGTTTTCCTTCTGTTGTTGACTAACTTCCTTCAGTAGTAGGTCAGTTTCCTTGAGTTGTTTGTCAGTTTCTTTTTGAGCAGCAGTCAATTCGGCTTGAGCAGTCGCTAATTCGGCTAAGATTCGCCATACGTCTTCTGATGTAGTTGCCATAGATAATTTTTTCCCTCTAATTTGGTCTATTACTATTTTACTGAATTTCGCCGATTAATTAATAATTAATCATTGTTAATTAATGGGACAAGAATCACCGCCACCAGCGACTAACATCCCTAATACTTTGATACACTTCTCTTCAGGCAACCTCCCCCCCAAAATGAAGGATTAAAGGCGCTAAATTGGGAATAGAATTAACAATTATCTTCATTCTCTTTGATTTTTTGACTAATTTATGACTGGTTCGCTGAACGCTGGAAAATGCTAACGTTGATGGGTTATTCATTTGACAGATCATAGAGTTCTAAGCCTTGAATAAAACAAAAATCTCTCAAATTCAATGTATATAGCTTAATATTCTGCACTAATGCTTTTGAGGCAATGATAGAGTCAGGGATGTTGAGTTTGTGACTGAGGGAGTAGGTTTCCATTAAGTTAATAAATTGATTGGATATTGCGACATCTACAGGAAAGGTATGTAGCAATCCGAGATGTCTTTTGATTTTGTTGAGTTCATTTTTATTGATTGCTCCATAATATAATTCGGCTTGAGTAATGGAACTAATGGCTAGTTGATTTAGTCCAATATGGCGAAGCTCTTCGATAATTCTATGGTTGTTTTTATAGAATTCAATGAGGATATTGCTGTCACATAAAATCATCGGTTTTCTTCTCGCCATGCTGCTTCACGGATAGATTTAGGGGTAATATCCCTGTCTTCCCACAATCCTGCCAGGGCAAAGAAGTCTTGCTCGTTATCAGATAATGTTGTTTGATCTTCGATGATTTCTACGGAGTCAACAAAATCTAAAGCAGTTAAAATTTTAGAGAGTGTTTCTGCTTTTTCTTGGTCACGAATGTGTACGATTAGTTGTTTCATGGTAGTTTATTTTGTATTGATTTGGTATTAATGATCATTGTCTAATTCTGTTTTTAGCCAATTAAGAATCGGAGAACTAATACGAATTCCATAATCAACTAACTGTTGTGATAAATCTAAAATTTCTTGTTTAGATAGATAACCTGCATAAAAACCAACCAAGAGAATTCCTAATGTTCCTTTGACGGGTAATTCCATAGCTTTGGCAACTCTTCTTGCTAATTTATCATCTATAATTACCCAGTCTGGTTTGATTGAAATTGCCAAGAGAATAACTTCTAATTCTCCTCGATCTAATCCTAGTAATAGCGGTTCAAGAGGAGATGATGATGCAACTTCTTGAACTTGAATCCAATTGGCATTTTTGAGTTCTTTTGCCCCCGGTTTATTATCTCCAGCGATGACAATTTCTTGATAAACTGCCCAAGGAATAATCACTTCATTAAATAGCTGATTAAGAAGATCTAATTGATTAATCAAAGATAAGGCGATGATCGGTGTAGAATTAACAATTATCTTCATTCTCTTGGATTTTTTGGGCTAATTTACGGCTGGTTTGTATTTCTGATTCCCATTCTTCTGCTGTGTAATCAATAATGGAAAAACCATACTCAGAGAGAAGTGTATAAAATGTATATTTATCGCATCCTAATACTTGTGCGCCGATTCCTGCTGAAATTTTTCCTTCTTGATAAAGATGCCCTAATGTATAAATTATGACTTTACGAGAGAATGCTTCTTTTTCTTCTCTGGCAGCAATGAGGAGTTCTTCGGGAAATGTTACGTTAATGTTCATGAGTGTTTAAAGATAATTTGTTTTTCTTGATTTTAGCAGGAATAATATCGCTAATTAATTGATGGTTGATAATTAAGATTCTCTATATTGTTCTCTTTAGTTGTTTATAAATTTCATCATCGTTTCGTTTGTCAATCAGCAAGATTTCTAGTGTTTGCTCCTCAACACGATAAACGATTCGATATTCACCAATATCGGCTCTATGATAAGAGTATCCTTTTAACTTTAGAGAATCTTGGGGATAGGGATTTGTTCTCAGTTCGGTTATTTTTGTGGCTACTTGTTTGGCGTGTTTATCTGGCAGTTTTTTTAAGCGTTTAGTTGCCTGTCGAGATAGGTTAATCTTAAGCATTTAAAATTTCTGACAGTAAAGCCTCACTTTCTGTTGTTCCGATAAAACCTTCTTGATGAGCTTTTTCTGCCTGTAAAGCCAAAAGTTGATTTTCTAACTCGGAAAATCTCTCAAATTCCTCGATTGACAGCACGACTGCAACATTACGTCCCTTTTTTGCTATCTTTACTGGTTCTCTTCGAGCCAAGTCTAACAGTTCGCCAAAGCGATTTTTTGCTTCTGAGGCTCCTAATGTTTTCATAACTAACCTTTATAGAAACTAGCCATTATGACCATTTTAGCTATTATAGCAATTATTGACAGGGCAATCACTTCCACCAGCGACTAACATCCCTAATCCCTTGATACACTTCTCTTAAGGCGACCTCCCCCCCAAAATGAAGGATTAAAGGCGCTAAGTTGGGAATAGTTTCGAGGAATTTAGGACGAGTGAGAGTACCCAAAGCCTGAAGGACATCTTGCCAGAAAGATAAGTCAACATTAGCAGGGGTTAATGTGGCGGTTAATGCTTTTAATACGTCTGCACGGTTGTATTCAGACCCAATCGTTCTGGCAATTTCTAAGGGTTTCGGGTAACACTTCCGTTGACATACTCCGCGCCGTGAACGGACGTGGATTCTTCTATCATCGCTGATTAGAATTTCTGGCTCAACGAGTTCGCTTAAATCAGACCCCTTGCGGTATCTAACCCAGAGGCGAGTCTCTCCTCAGACTTTCGCTCCATTACAGAAGCCTGTTCTCGTATGCCCTACGATACAGTTCAAAACCTCTAAAATAATTGGTTTCTCTGGTACTTGATGCTTAGAGCTTTTACCCATAAAAGCAATCCTTTATGGAACCCTATAACTCTAGTTTTCAAGGTGCGCCTATCGATTAGATAGCTAGGTTTTTAGAGCGGTTGAATACCTTATCCGCTATGGTCTAGCATTATACATCATAAGGGGAATTATTTCCACCACCGACTAACATCCTTAATACTTTGATACACTTCTCTTAAGGCAACCTCCCCCCCAAAATGAAGGATTAAAGGGACTAAATTGATTAATCTAAAGCATTAGTTGGTTTTTCTGCTTCTCCAAATAAAACGAAAGCAGACCATAAGCCAGGATTTTCATGTTTTTTCATAGTGTTTAACATTGCTTGCCGTAATGCTTTGGCTTTGTCTGGATCATTTTGAAGATTTTTATGAAAATTGATCATTAACTCGTCAGATGGTGAGTCAGGAATTTGCCACAAAGAGACTACAATACTAGGAACTCCTTTTCTCATAAATCCATTAATAAAACTAGAATAACGATAATCACCCAATCCAGATAAACCCGTTTCACAAGCACTTAAAACGACTAATTTTGCCTTGAAAGTGGTTTTAGGATTAAAAATTGAAGAGGAATCCAAAAACCCATCTTCTAAATTATAGAAGTTGCAATCCATAGGGGCATCTCCTACACAGGAAGGACGGGAAGGAGTTAAGGCTAATACCGAATCCCCCATAGAAGTATAAAATCCATGAGTGGCAAGATGAATAATGTCGGCATTCTGCATTTTTTTAAGGACAACTTCTCCTTTCGCATCTTTTCCAATTAACGGTTCTGTTTGATAAATCTTGGCAATTTCCCTAGCTTCATTTTCTGTTCCTTTTAACTGCCCAAGTTTTTGAGGTTTAATATTACGAATTTCACTATATTCTTGACGACTTTCATCAATAGCAGGTAATTTAATGGTCGGCATGATAGGATTGCCTACGATAAGAGCATCCTGCTGACTATTTGATACTTTTGAATAAGCCTCATTATGAAGCATTTTTAAAATTTTGATTGAAGGCGCGTAATAGATAGTATGTTTTTCGATCAAGTATTTCTCTTGAGTATCTCTTAACGCAGCAAAGGGAACTTTCAATAATTGACTATCTGGAATAAATACCACATGATCATCAGGATTTGTTGGTAATATATCTGCTATTGGCTCAATTAATACTTGATTTAATTTTTGTAAACATTCAATAGATCTTTGACAATATTTATTTGACAAAGAAGTAATAATTTGGGGTATATCTGTTCTTCCATTTTCTTGATTAATTAGTCCATAATTAACTTGAATTAAATCCTTTAGAGAGGGAATGTTATCAATTTGAGATTGAGCAAATTGTGATTGTTTTTGGTTCTGACACCCAACAGTATTTAAAACTAAAATTACTCCAAAAAAAAGAATAGCTAATTTTTTATTTTGAGATTTGGCAAAAATCAGCAAAACCAATATTGTAACTATAAAATTAAAAATGAATAAATTGAGAAAATTCCGCTCAATAGATAAAACTGACGATAGGTTATCTTGGTTAAATGCTATTTTTGCTGTCTTGTTAGATAAATTTACTTGGCGAAAATAAACATTGCTATCAGGAGTAACTACCCAAATTAAAAGTTTATCATCTTCATGTAATGAGTATTCGACAATGGTTGTATTTTTGACTCTTGCTATCTTTTTAAAGTCATCAATAGTCATTCTGGGTTCATTTTTTAACTTTTTTAACTGTTCTTGTCTTTGTTCTTCTGAAAGAGCGGAATCAGCCCAATTACGGAGCAGATTGAGAGAACGTCCCAAATCAGATATTTCTAGTGCTTTTTCATATTTATTTTGCTTGATTAAAACATTTTCATAATCCTTAAGACGAGATAAAGACTCAAAAGGAAGATTTTCAAATGATTGATCAAATTTGCGTTCAGCTTCATGAAAACGACCGATTCCAGCTAACATTGCCCCTTCTTTGGCTAATGATGAATCTGAATCATATCTAAATGTTCTCATGAGATATTTCGCATATTTATCCTTCATAAAGTTAAAGTCATTTAAAGCGGACTTATAATCATCAACAGAATTAGTATGACTAGCCAACATCAAATTGAGATCATTAATTACTGCAACTAATTCCCCAATAGTTAAAGTATGAATCCCTCCAGATTCGTAGCCAGTTTCTTTTATTGAGTTTAATTGAGTCTTAAGCCCATTTTTTAATCCTTGAATTAATTCTCTATTTTTTTGAATTCCTGACTTTTTTTCTTTAAGTTTATATAAAGATTTCGTCATTATTATCTCTTTTTCTGGATAGCCCATTATAATATTATTTGGGTCTTCTACTAATGGATTATTTTTGTATTGTGCGGCAAATTCTTTGTTAAATACTTTAAAGTAATCGCCACAATGTTTTACAATTTCTTTATCTCTTGTTATCAAATCGGCAAGCCTAATATTATAATCACATAATCGTTCGTTGGCTTCTTGAATTAAATCACTTATCATTCGTTTGCCTTGATAATGCTGAGGGTCTGGATAACTATCCTTGGAATATTTTTTATACACAGATAATTTATACTCTGCGCGTTTAATTCCTTCTTCAATAAGCTTAATAGTTTCAGGATTATTCGTATCTATTGTTTGAACTGCACTGCTTCCTGCCTCAAAAATAGGTAATGGCTTCTTCACAATCGCTTGCATTTCCTTTGTCGTCTGTGCCAACGTCAAAGAACATCCAAATGGCAATGATATAGCGATACAAATATAAACAAAGACAAGGCTTGTCAATTTATGGAGTTTCATAATTTCAAATATATTTGAATGAGTAATAAAATTCAGAATTATTTTTACCAAGCAGGTTTTTCCGAACTTTTTTCGGTATTCTTTTTAGATTTTGGTGAAGGAATAATTGAAGAAATATCATAAAAAACTCGTTTTCCTTCCGCAAAAGTCTTAGGTGGTTTTTCTCCCCTTAAAACAGGAGGCTCTTGACTAGGTAATTCGTGGCGATTTAATAGCTCTTTTAGAACATCATCAGGGTTATCTTTCGATTCTAAAGTAATTAATAAATCCTCCTCATGGCAAACTGAATTTTCTGATTTAACAGCACAGATTACAGGTACTTCCTTATTGGGAACCCACGTTTCTAATGTAGCAACTAATCGAGAACGTTTTAAGCCATCACGATCATAAATTCTTTGGAATCGCCGAGAAACTTCCTCACACCTTTTTAGCGGTGGCCAATTATCACCAAAATGATTATTATCTAGCTTCCAAAGAATAATTGGAATCGATTCATCACCCGTTGCAATTGTTGCAGGAAAACTTTTCCCATTGTATTCACTTTCTCCACAGGAAAACGTAACTTTTGACGCTGGAGACTCCGAGTGAACTTGACTAGGAGAAACGTTTGTTTTCTGGGGTTCTGCTTTGAGAGAAGGATCAGGCGATGGCTTAAGTACAGATATTAGTCCAGTCACCGCAACGATAACTGCTGCAACCGCAGTCAGAATACCCGGAACACCACCAACATTATTTTTGTTATCGCTCATTAATTGATTACCTCTTTAGAAAAGATTCTTTTGGGGTGATCACCTCTTTTATTGTATATCTCTTATCCACTATTGGCAAAAATTTAAAGGAATTTTAATTCTATGGGTTATCGTATCTTTATTGGTGACACCCCCACCCATTTCTACTACCCAAAATTTCAGCCCACCTTTGCCTTCTTTCGACTGCTCAACCACAAATTGAACCTCTAATTCAATTTCACCCACTTCAAAGCGAATCTGCTCACCCTCAGAGGCTAAAATAGATTTACTCAGTTCAACCCGCAATGCTTCTAAGGTTTCTCGAAGTCCAACATTCATATTAATTCTCTAGTTATTTTTGAAAGATGCAAACCAAAACCCTTTCAATTCTATCGTTTTTCTGAAACTTTAGGGCGGACGGATTGCCTTTCTCAAATGACATAATAGCCCAACCCGATCGCTAAGGGAAGCGCGGGTTGGGAAAAGACATCGACCTAATATTATCTCAAGACTAAAATGACAAATTGAATTAGCATCGAGCTATTTTGCCAATACAAGGTGTCAAAATAAAACTAAGGAGCTAAACGTTGCCTTTGCCAATTGCCATCTTCTTGACGATAATAACAGAGACGATCATGGAGACGACTGGGGCGACCTTGCCAGAACTCGATTAAACTAGGAATTAGGCGAAAACCGCCCCAATGAGGAGGACGGGGAACTTCACGGGCAGCATATTCTTCTTTTAGTTCTGTCAGGCGTTTTTCGAGGATATCCCGCCCGGAAATCACGTCACTTTGATTGGAGGCCCAGGCCCCTAAACGAGATTCCCAGGGACGGACAAAAAAGTAGTTATCCGATTCCTCCTCGCTGATTTTTTCTACAGTTCCCTCGATCCTAATTTGCCGTTGCAATTCTCCCCACCAAAACACTAGGGCTGCATTGGGATTGGCGATTAATTCCTGTCCTTTGGCGCTTTGGTAGTTGGTAAAGAGAACAAAACCGCGAGGATCGAAGTCTTTTAACAGTACCATGCGGGCCCGGGGTTTACCCTCCGGCGAAATAGTGGCTAAAGTCATAGCGTTGGGTTCCAATCTTCCCGAAGATACCGCCCGTTCTAGCCATTGTTTAAATACAATGAAAGGATCGGCAGATGTTTCTGACTCTAGCAATTCTTCAAGATTGTAGTCCAAGCGCAGGTCAGCGATCGATATGTCCATGGTTTTGCTTGCTAAATTCTATCCTTTGAGATCCTACAAGATTCTAGAATCATGACTATCACCTCAGCTAGTGACGCGATCGCCTCTCTTTTAGAAATGGCGGAACAGGGAGAAATTGACCCCTGGGATGTGCAGGTTATTGATGTGATCGATCGCTTTTTGGCGGAATTGGGGTTATTAAATGATCTAGATTTAGCCATGGCCCAAGCTAATTTACCCCAATCGGGACAGGCTTTTTTATGGGCTTCTATGTTAGTTTTATTTAAGGCTGATACCCTAGAAAGATTGTCTTTTGACCAGCAAGAAGAAAGTCTGATTGATGAGGAAATTAGCGAGTTAGAACGGGAATTAAGAACTTTACCCCGTTATCTAGAAAATCATATTCGCCGTCGTACTGCCGCCCCACCACCGCGAAAAAGACGGGTAACTTTGCAGGAGTTAATCACTCAATTACAACAGATTGCCCTAGAGATTGAAGCTTTACCGAAACTGCCTGTAGTTGTCCCGAAACCCCGGCCGCAATCCCGACGGGAAGCGGTACAAATTATCACGGAATTAGCCCACCAAGAAAACCTGACGGAATTGGCAGCGGAACTGGACTTTTTTTTGCAGAGAAAGTTTTTTCAATTAGAGAAAAATGAGATAGAGTTTGAGTATTTATTAGATTTATGGCAAGCGGAAAAACCCTCTAGTCACTCGGCAACACAGGAAAAGGTGGCGATTTTTTGGGCTTTACTTTTACTGGCTTCTCAATCAAAAGTGGAGTTAAAACAGGAGGATTTTTATCAGGATTTAACTATTTCTTTAATTACTTCATCGGCGAACATCCCTTGTTAGTATATTTATACTACTAGGGCGCAGATTCTGCGCCCTAGATACCTTACTATCTTAGCGGGTTAAGGCCGCGCCTCTTTCGTACAAAGTGCGGGCATAATCGGTCCAAGTACCCTGGCCCCAATAACGGAAACAACTGGTTTGCACGAGCAAATTATAAAGCAGTGCCTCCAGATAATCCGGTCGTCGGGTGAAGCTAGGATCCGCCTGTACTAAAGGATCATATTTCTCGTGGAATTTAGCGCTTAATTGGTTCATCGGTTCGAGAACATTTTCGTAACCGCGCACCCAACTGAGATCATTTGTCCAAGATGCCCCATCCATGGTAAAACGGTGGTCGGTCTGTTTTAACTCAGCGATCGCCTGTTCCACTGCTTCAGGGGTAGCGGCATCCGGATTAACTCGCTGCCAGATTTTATGCTGCTGTACGGCTTGAATTGGGGGATAATCTTGGGGATTAACGCCAGCGGCCTCGATTAACTCCAGATATTCCGTGCCGTTAAATCCTGCCACAGTGGAACCCCCCTGCATTTCCCGCCAAGGATTGGGAAAATCGCGAGGAAATTCATTCATCATCACGCCACCATTTTCACCGTCGGCAATCTGGGAACCTAGGGAAGGAACCCAAACGCCGCCGATTTGCTGTTTACCGCGGCATTTGGCCTCGTGGTAGGGTTGCATTTGGGCGACTAATTTGGTGTCGGAACCCTGGGTTTTAATCAAAGCAGTAATCGCAATCACTTCCCCGCGAGAATTACGGGCCACCAGGCGATTAGGAATATATTTTTGTTCCTGACTCAATCCCGAACCGTCGAGATTTTCCACCGAGTGTTCCTGTACCAATAACCAACGATAGCCGCATTCTTTCAGAGCTTTAATATACTCGTAGAGGGTATCGGGATGGTTAGGAAGGTGCATTTCCGGGGGAGAGAACCCTTTGACTCGTTTCAGGGCATCGGGGCCAAAAATCGAGGCAAAATAGGTTTGCCATGCTTGCATCTGTAATTTTAGATCGGGAATCGGTGTGGAAGGAGCCACCGCATGACTCCACATCGTCCCCAACCATTCCACATAGGGTTGATATTGACTGTTACAGGTGATTAATTTGAGTTTATCGAGGATATCCTGCCGTCCCATCTGTACCAAACCCCAGAGGAGATTGCCGGAATAATCGAGCATAATCCGGGGATTACAGCCTTCCGCCACCAATTCTGGGATAAAATCGCCCATGCGACTGTAACACCAGGCAAAAACGCTGGCATTATGGTTATCGCCATCCCCTTGATGCTCGAACATATGCTGGAGATTGCAGATTAATTCCCCGTTAACACCCGCGGGGATAGTGGGTTGGTGCATATGCAAGGCACAGGCAAAACCAGCGTTAATATTGTCTAATTGGAGATTTGTTGTCGGTAAAAAGATCGGATCATCGTGATTAACAATCGCTGCGATTTCCTGTTCCCAACCGCAAATAGTCGGTAGTCCGGGGCGGATTTCCGTGATAGCGTTCGATTTCGATGATACGGGTGTAGCGATCATAATTTTTCAGGCGAATAGATTGAGATAGTTTGTCCCCACTCTCCCAGGGACAACTTTTTTTACTGGCAACAGGTCACTCTTGACTGTTCACTGCTAACTGAGCTAAGAGCGCGAACTTTATCCTATCCCATTTATACTGAGAGTACCCCCTCTCCAGACACAAGCCTTCGTAACTCGTTAAAAATCAAGATGATTCTTTACTGAACTTAACCGATTCTCGCACTATGATACAAACAACTATCCGCCCTTTTACCTGTAAATTTTAACCATGTTCTCGGCGACTACCGAAATTCTTGTTATCCTCTTCCTGATCCTCCTCAATGGAGTCTTTGCCCTCTCGGAAATTGCCATTGTCTCGGCGCGCAAAGTCCGTTTAGAACAATTAGCCAGAGATGATCGAAGGGCGGCGGTGGCCTTAAAATTGGCCAATGATCCCAATCAAATTTTATCGACGGTGCAGATTGGCATTACCCTAGTGGGAATCTTTGCCGGGGCCTACGGAGGAGCGAATTTATCGGTCAGTGTGGCGCAATTATTGGCGCAAGTTCCTGTTTTAGCCCCCTACAGTCAAGCTTTGGGATTAGGATTAGTGGTGTTAATTATTACCTATCTATCCCTAGTGGTGGGGGAATTAGTGCCGAAACGGTTAGGTTTAAGTAATCCTGAAAAAATCGCTATCCTCGTTGCTGATCCTCTCGATAAGCTATCGAAAATTGTTTCGCCCATTGTCCATCTTTTGAGTCAATCGACTAATCTGATTCTCGGTTTGTTGGGGATTAATACTAATAACAATGATTCCCCAATTACGGAAGAAGAATTGAAAATTATGCTTAAACAGGGAACCGCAGCGGGAACCTTTGAGGAAGCAGAACAGGATATGGTGGAAAGGGTGTTAGGATTGGGCGATCGCCGAGTAAGCCAGATTATGACCACGCGCCCAGATATTATTTGGCTAGATTTGGAAGATAGTGCCGAAATTAACCGCCAGAAGCTAATTGAGAGCAATCATAACCGTTTTCCTGTGTGTCAGGGCAGTTTAGATGAGGTTTTGGGGGTAATCGAAGTCACAGACTTATTGGCAGATTGTTTAACCGGTGAAAGTTTCGACCTGACGAAGGATTTACAACAGCCGCTTTTTGTGCCGGAAAGCACTAGGGGTTTAAAGGTGTTAGAATTGGTGCAGCAAAGTGGTCATCATATTGCCTTGGTAGTGGATGAGTACGGGGTAATTCAAGGATTGGTGACGCGCAAGGATATTTTAGAGGCAATTGTCGGCGATTTACCCCAATTAGATAATATTGAAGATGCTCAGATCGTGCAGCGGGAAGATGGTTCTTGGTTGATCGATGGTACAGTGGCGATCGAAGATTTTAAAGAATTATTTGAAATCAGTGAATTACCCGGGGAAAAACAGGGCAATTATCACACTTTAGGTGGTTTTATTATTACCCATCTTGGTAGGATTCCAGGGGCTGCCGATCATTTTGAATGGCAAAGGTTGCGCTTGGAAGTGGTGGATATGGACGGTAATCGTGTCGATAAGGTGTTAGTCACGCTCTTGTTGGATGATTTGTAAGTAATTGTTAGTAAACATCTAGATTTTTTCAAGCTTGTGAAGACCGATACAATTTTTTATCAACTCTTGCAAACCTTTCCGGGGTTAATTTTTGAATTACTGGGAGAGTCAACCCAGAAAGCTGAAAATTATCAATTCTCCTCCCGAGAAATCAAAGAATTAGCGCGTCGTTTTGACGGTATTTTTTTACCGACCACAGCAGCCCCGGAACTAATTATTTACTTTGTTGAAGTGCAATTTCAGGATAAAAGTGATTTTTATTGGCGATTTTTAACAGAAATTGTCATCTATCTCAATCAGTATAAACCCGTTCAGGATTGGATGGCTGTAGCTTTATTTGCCTCCAGGGATATCGACAATAATTTTCCCTATCAACTACGGGGATTTGAGATAACGGGACAGATCAGACCTATTTATTTAGATGAATTAATCGATAGTCCGGCTCCGTCTCTGGGTTTAGGAATTATTCAGTTAATTGTCGCTACACCCCAATTAGCACAGCAACGAGGAAAACCACTTTTAGAAAAAGCGATCGCTGAAATTGATGATCTAGTTTTCCAGCAAAAAGTTGTAGAATTAATTGAAAGAACCTTAGCCTATAAATTTACTAATCTTAGTCGCACGGAGTTAGAAGCTATGTTCGGATTAGATGATCTCAGACAAACTCGACTTTATCAAGAAGCTAAAGAAGAAGGTCGTGAAGAAGGTCGTGAAGAAGGTCGTGAAGAAGGTCGTGAAGAAGGTCGTGAAGAAGCTAAAACTGAAGCGATTGCTGGTTTACTGGCCTTAGGTTTAAGTATAGAACAGATTGCCACTGCTTTGCAATTAGAACTTACCAAAGTACAAGAGACAGCAGCAAAATTATCCTTCCCAGATTAGAAGGGTAAATTATCAAGTTTCTCCCCGATTTTACCCTATTCATTCATATTACGATAGGTAGCCACTGCCGAGGGAGAAATGCGATTGAGATAACGGAAAATCCAATATTTTAAGACTGTATCCAAGATAACGGGAAAAGTGGCGATAAAGAGAAAATTAAACTCGCGATTTTCCGGTAAACCGAAATGACGACTTAACCCTTCTAGGATCACTTCCCAACCGTGGGGAGAGTGGAAACCGACAAATATATCGGTAAAGAGAATAATTAAAAAAGCTTTAGCTGAATCGCTAAGATTATAGAGAATGCCATCGAGAAAAGACTTGACAATCTCGATTTCCCGACGACTAAAAGCGACAACAAAACCAAAGGCAATCAGGGAACAAATATCGGCGAAAATATTAGCGATCGCATTTAAACCTCGTTGGCGAAATTCTTCACTTAGTACCGCTGCTTTTTTAGTAATTTCTCCCTCGATTTCTTCGTTAGATAATTTGGGTGCTAAACCAATCATACCTCGAAAATGTAAAGCTTCCTCAAATCTTCTCAATTCCGAAAAAGCTTCTTCTTCTAGATCCTGATTGATAAAAATAAACTGTTCCTGTTGTTGGAAATATTTATTAACCAAGGGGGTAATCAGGAAAGTTTTGGTTAATTGCTGGGTTAATAAAGGAACAATAATTAACAGTAAAATAAACTTGAGAGAAATGGCTGTTTTATAACGAGAATTGCGAAATCTTTTTAAAACTGCCTCCTCCGATTCCTCCGCTTGGGGATCGATTTCCTGCTTAATGCGATTAAAAGTATTGACAAAAGAACGGGGTAAAACTCCCGGTTTTTCCGTAGCTTTTTGGGATTTATTGCTTTTGATCATTTCCTCATCTTCAAGACTACCCGCCGCTAAAAAAGAGCGATTTCTAGAAGTCTTATTTTTGGCTGTTTCCTGCTCAAAATTTCTGTTCTGGATACTTTTGGGAACATCTTGAATATCTTCTTGCCAATAATTACCTTGATATTTTCCGATAATACTATCGATAAACTGAAGTTTTTTCAGACAAACATCTGTGGTGACAGTAATCACCCCATTATTAATTGTCGGTTGATTTGGTCCGAAGGTATTAACGATCGAGCGACTAGCTTTAAACTCCGTCAATCTGACTTTAATTTTTTGCAGATAACCTTTAACTTCTGCGATAAAATAGGAATTAGTGGTACTGCCATAATTCGAGAACTCCGCTGCCACTTTTCGCCCTTGAAAATGCTTGTCTTCTATCTCCTTAATCTTCAAAGCTGCATGATAAGCCTCATCTAAAGAACGTTCAGGAGTTTGTAATAACCATTGATTAACACCTTGCAAAATCCGATTAAGATTCATAGGAAACAATTACTTCCACAAGGAAAAAAGCTAGAGTACCGATCAGTCATCTTAACAAATACAATCCAGAAAAAACGATGTCAATCATACCAATTTGGATCGAAGGTGGGACTCGATCGGGAAAAACCACCGCTTTAGTCGGGGAATTTCGGCGCTGGGTTGTTTCTCAACTTCAGTCCCAGGATTCATTGTATCTCGATCGACCGAAATCATCGCCCCTTCCCCGCTCGATCTTAGTTTTCGCTGCCAACGATGATAATAAACGAGAATTAGCCGATCAATTAGCCCTTGCTGTTAGGGGTAGCTATCCGATTCTCTGCAAAACCCCTTTAGGTTTTCTCACCGATGAAGTCATCCTGTTTTGGCCGTTAATTTTCGAGTCTTTAGGGCTAAAAGCGCAATTTCCCCGCCGATTACGCCCAGAAACAGAGCAGGAACTCGCCACCCGTCTCTGGCAACCAGCAATCGCTGAATTCTTCCAGCTTACTAGCATAAATGAATATCGTTTCGTCCGTCAAGTTCTCGATTTGTTGCAATTAGCCGGCGCTAGTGGTGTTCCCGCAGAAAAGATACCCGAAAGATTAGCCGACGGATTATCAGAAACAGATTTGAAACGAGTTTTAGCGATTAATGAGCAGGAAACACCAGAAAAAGTGGGAGAATTAATCATTCAATGGCGTGATTGGTCTCTAGAACGTGGTTTATTAAGTTATGGTATCATCTACGAACTCTATTGGCGCTATTTATTTCCTGATAGTCGTTATCAACAGCAACTATTAAAACGCTTCCGGGGAGTTTTTGCGGACGATGTGGACGATTATCCGGCTATTGCCAAGGATTTACTCAGTTTTTTCCTCGATCATGATTGTTTTAGCGTTTTTACCTACAATCCCCAGGGAAAAATTCGCTTAGGATTAACTGCCGATCCCGATTATCTACAAAAATTAGCGGCACGCTGTCAAATTATGCCATTATCTACCACTGAGGGGTTAGCTGCTCAGTTTAGCGAGACGGTTCTCTCCTTAATCAGCGACGGTAACTATCTTGGCAATCTTCCCGATCAATTCATCTCCCTGCAAACCACCTCTCGCGCCGAATTGTTACGGAAGACAGCCACAGCTATTATTCAAGCAGTCAAGCAAGGAGCAGTAAAAGCCGAAGAAATCGCCGTTATTGCCCCCGGTTTAGACGAAATCGCCCGTTATAGCCTGATGGAAATTTTAACCGGTGCCGGGATACCCGTTCAACCCCTCAACGAACAACGACCCCTGATCAGTTGTCCTCTGATTCGGGCATTATTGACCCTTCTCGCCCTTGTTTACGCAAATTTGGGGCGTTTAGCCCCCCAAGAGGCCATAGCGGAAATGCTGGTGATTTTTAGCCGTTATCGCTGGGATGAAGAAGAGAATTTAATTCCCGATATCGATCCAATCCGCGCCGGATTAATTGCCGATCATTGTTATCAAGTGCATCCGGAAAATCCTCGTTTATTAGCGATCGAAACTTTTCCCCGTTGGGATCGCTTAGGACAAAAAGCTTGTACTGCCTACGAAAGAATTTGTCACTGGATCGAAGGGATGAAAAAACGGCAGCAAGAGGCCAAACTTTTCCCGATTTTTGTCTTAAATCAAGCGATAGAACAATTATTAAACGATGGGGAAAATTTGCCCTTCGATCACTTGGCAGCTTTGCGAGAATTAATGGAAACTGCCCAACATTTTTGGGAGATCGATCGGCGTTTGCGTGAGAGTGAACCCTCTTTTCAAAGTGCCAGCGAAACTATTAGTCAGTTTATCCAACTTTTGCGCCGTGGTACAATTACTGCTAATCCCTATCCTGTGCGACAATTTATTAAATCTTCCTCAGCAGTCACCCTAGGCAATATCTTTCAATATCGTTCTTTTCGTTCTAGTCATCGTTGGCATTTTTGGCTAGATTGTTCCTCCCCACTCTGGGAACAAGGAGGTGCTGCTACTCTTTTTGCTGCGCCGATTTTTTGGCGAGAAAGTCCCTATCAACGCTGGACAACGGAAGCAGAATTAGAGGAAAATCAGGCACGTTTACAGAGAGTTTTAAGGGATTTATTGGCAAGGGTAAGCGAAAAAGTTATCCTCTGTCACAGTGATTTAGGAGTATCGGGAACCGATCAAACCGGACAACTTTTATCCTTAGTACAAGCGGCAAAAGAATATGATTAAGGACTAGAACAAAATTAACTTCTTGGTTAGGAGAGGCACTCAGGCAATAGGCAATAGGCAAAAGGGGAAATAAATAATCAGTTTTTAATAACTAGATTTAGTATAAGGCCTTTTGGGGTTGTAAATTAAAAGCTACCACCCCCGAACCACACAAGGGTTCTATCCAGCGCTCACAGTTTTGCTGATCCGCTAAACTTTTGATTGATGATACCAGTTTAGTTTTGATACCTTGACATTTAATCGGGGGAACAATGACGGTTGTTTTCATTAATAACTAATAGATAATTACATGAATACACTGGGGGAAACATTGAAAATCTCTCCTAAAATTTTCCCTTGAGCTTTACTAATCGATCGCTTGCCATTAACAATCTCAGAAACCACACCCTTAGAACCAATTTTACCAACTAAATCAGCTTGTTTCATGTTGTTAGCTGACATTAAGTGTAATAATACTTCCTGCGGTGAAGCTGGTTCGGGTTGAGGTTGTTTGGCATCAAAATCCTTAATAATTGTCGCCATCAATTTAACCATCGCGGTTTCTTCTGGTAGTCGATCCTGTTTACTAATTAGATTAATCAGAAGATGACGCGCTTGCTCATATTCTTCCTCATTTTCAATAATCTTGGGTTGAAATTTAGTCAACAGTTGATTATAATTATTGTGATCAAGTGCTAGGGTCATTTTTCTTTCGGTTAGACTGAACTTTTTAGGTGTGTTACTACTTAACTTAAACCAGTGATTTTAACCAACCGTACCAAGCATCTAAACCTTCTCCAGTGGTAGCGGAAACTTGAAAAACTTTCAGATTGGGATTAACTTGATAGGCGTAATCTAAACAGCGATCGAGGTTAAAATTAACGTAGGGTAGTAGGTCTATTTTTGTCAAGATCATGACTTGAGAAGCGTGGAACATATAGGGATATTTAATCGGTTTATCTTCTCCTTCGGTGACGGAAAGAATGACGACTTTGGCATTTTCTCCCAAATCAAATAAAGCAGGACAAACTAGATTACCGACATTTTCGATCATGACTAAAGAATTCATCGGTGGATCGAGTTCGATTAATCCTCTCTCTACCATTGATGCTTCTAAATGACAACCTGTTCCGGTGTTAATTTGGATAACCTGACAACCGGTTTCACTAATTTTTTGGGCATCATTAGCTGTTGCTTGATCTCCCTCAATGACACTGATAGGAATAGCGGTTTTTAAATCGGCAATTGTGCGAGTTAACAGGGTAGTTTTTCCCGAACCGGGGGAAGAAACTAGATTAAGAGCAACAGTTTTTCTCCCCTTCAACCAACCGCGATTTTGTGCCGCTAACAGATTATTTTTTGCCAGCAGATTTTGCTCAACTTGGAGAATATTACCATGAATTTGAGCGGGAATTTCCGCGGGATGATGGGGATGCTCATGCTCGTGATCGTGATGGCTATGACTAATAACAGTACCATCGGCTAAAATATGTTCATGGGTTCCCGTTTGCGGATTAGTTACCGTCACTTCCGAGTTATCAGAACAACCACAGGTTACACACATAAGGATTCTGTCTCCAACGATTTGAGATTTAATTCTTGACCCTGTAAAATGACTATATTGCGACTACCACATTGATCGCAGATTCCGTAGGGATATTCTAGTTCTAGCTCATTTCCGCAATCTTGGCACTGTCCTAAACCAGAAATTTCCAGAATCTCTAACATTGCCCCCTCTACATTAGTACCTTGACAACAGGTATCAAAACAAAAAGCGATCGATTCTGGCATAATTGCCGTTAGTTTACCAATCTCTAACACCACGCGCTTAACTTTCATTCCTCGGGAATGTTCTAAAGCAAGTTCGATAATATTTTGGGTAATTCCTAGTTCGTGCATTTTCAGTTATCAGTTATCAGTTATCAGGGAACAGGGAATAGGGAACAGGGAACAGGGAACAGGGAACAGGGAGAAGGGAGAAGGGAACAGGGAACAGGGAAATTTCAACTAAAACCCCAAAACCCCAAAACCCCAAAACCCCAAAACCCCAAAACTCCAACTATCTGTTTTTTTAGTTTTCACTTTTTCCTTTAAAACTGTCTCCTGTCTAATTAACATATTCTCGGTAATTGTTCACCTACTAACATATCGAGAATCCTTTTAGTGCCGAAAGCGGTTTTTAAGTAAACTAAATTGGGGGGAGAAGCGACGACTTCCCCGATACAAGCGGCAAAAATGCCGTCAGGATGGGAACGCATCACTGCTAAAACGCGATTTTCCGCCTCCGGTGGCACGACAAGGACTAATTTCCCCTCATTTGCTAGATAAAGCGGTTCTAAACCCAATAATTCGCACATTCCTCGCACTTCTTCCCGGATGGGGATCGCCGTTTCCTGCACCTGTATTCCCACCCCAGAACTTTGGGCAAATTCGTTTAAAACCGTGGCTAATCCGCCTCTAGTGGCATCCCGCATCGCTTTGACTTGCGGACAAACGGCCAGAATTGCCGAAATTAAAGAATTCAAGGCTTGACAATCGCTTTCGATTGTGCATTGTAGGTCTAATTCGCCCCGGGCCATCAGAATGGCGGCACCGTGATCCCCCAGAAAACCGTTAAGCAAAATGCGATCACCAACTTGTAAATTATTGGCACTGGAATGGATTCGGGCCGGAATTACCCCCACTCCAGAGGTATTAATAAATATTTGATCCCCTTGTCCCCTGGGAACGACTTTTGTATCCCCGGTGACGATTTTTACCGCTGCTTTGTCGGCGGCTATTTTCATGCTGGTAACGATGGTTTTTAGGGTGTCGATAGATAAACCTTCTTCGAGGATAAAACTACAACTGAGATAGAGAGGAATTGCCCCACCGACAGCCAAATCATTAACAGTTCCATTGACTGCTAAACTGCCAATATCACCCCCCGGAAAGAATAGGGGAGAAACCACATAGGAATCGGTGGTAAATGCCAAGCGATCGCCTATTTTAGCTAAATCTTTAATCTCAAATCGGGCTTGATCTTCAAGGGGTGCCAGTAAGTTATTATCGAAGTTATTAACGAATATCTCGTTAATTAAATCCCGCATTGCTCTGCCACCGCTGCCATGGGAGAGAGTGATATTTGTGTCGGTAATTTTTGTTTTTTTAAATTTTAAAGAAGCTGAAGGAGTGCTAGTCATAGGTGAGGTAGTAAGTTTTCGTTTTGGGTAGTCGGTGGTCGATAGCAAATTAGGTTACACTTTATCTTGATCAGAAACGCTGTCATAGCTTACTGCTAGATTAGCTTAATGGGTTTCTGGTATTTCTCGCACTTTTTCTACAGTTAAGTCCAAGGCTTGAGCAATTTGTTCTACCGTTAAACCTAAAGCCAATAAACGCGGCACAGATTCTAGTTTACCTTCCAGTTTACCTTCCAGTTTACCTTCCAGTTTACCTTCCAGTTTACCTTCCAGTTTACCTTCCAGTTTACCTTCTTCTCGAACGTCTTGAAAATAACGGGTTTGTTTCAGTTCATCTAAACTAAACATGGCTTCTATCTCCCGGCGACTTAGACGTGGTAATTTATAAATAAGGATCGTTTCTATTAATTGTAGGAGGTTTTGCGGTTGGGTAAATTCAGTTCGCACTCGTTCAATAAGTTGTTTGGCTGTTGCCACTGCTTGATTTTCTTTAGCAATAATTAATTTTATAGTGGCAATACCGAGGGAATCTTGATTAATATCATCTAGTTCATCTAAATAGATTCGCGTCACTCTCCCAGATGTCAATAAGTCTTGATAACGTACAACCTGATCTGATTCTACCCGACGATGGGGATAAATGACCACCCCGCGCCAATCATTGTTAAAAGCAGTTTTACTGAGATATAAGAAGATTTCAGCAAAGAAACGGCCATAAAAATTCTGATCATCTTGAAATTGCACCTCGCAGAAATAAATAGGAATGCTAGGATCGGTAATATTGGGCAAAAATACGCCATCAATACGAAAAGCTAGTTGCTTGATTTCGACGGAATCAAAGCGGTAATTCTCGGCTTCTCCGGGGGAAAGGTTGATTAATTCAAAGAAAATTGACGGATAAGATTGAAAAAGATCATAAAAAATACTGTCGGTTTTCATGCCCGGACTTGTGGTGTAAACTATGCAAAAATATAGAGATAGAGAGTTTTCCTACTAATTAGCCTGATTATAGCAGTTATCTTTGCCAAAACAAATGCTAAAAGCTGGTCTGCAAAAAGCTAATAGCTAAAATAACTGACAACCGATCGAGTCTAAACATCTCCCCCATGTCAGGGCGCTATAGCTGACAGTGAGTCGCTATAATAGAATTCGCCGATCGCTAACTTCTCCCTCGGTAAAATTTCTATGACTGGAAGACTGAACAAGCTACAACAAGATTTAAAGAACATAGAAACGGAAGTGGCAAATTTAGCCGAAAGAATGCGAGAAAAATACCGAATTTATCTTGATTTACTCGGTGAATCTCTCTATAAACAGGCGATCGGGGCAGTGTATCATATCTGTACCCGTTACTATGGGGGGGAATTTCTGGCCCTCTCCCACAGCAATCGTCAGAAACTACAAGAGGAGATCAAAGCTCTAGGACAAGAGGCTAAAGCCAGTTTACAGCAATTGGGCGAGCAGAGCTTCGAGGGAGGGGCATTTTCAGGGGTAGGATTCTCTAAAAGTCCAGCAGAGACAGTTAACACCCCAGATTTCTGGAAGCTTTTTCTAGACAAACGGGAAAATCTAGCCGCAACTGGAGAGATTAATAACCCCGATATTTTACTTTATTGTTGTCGAGTGCTGGAAAAAAACTGTGTCGAGATTCTCAATCATCTCTCTAAACAAATTAATCAGCAACTACAAAAAGCTTATATTCTTCCCCCTCATCTACCCAGTCAAATTATCGATATGGCAATTCAAGCGGGAGAAGAAGGACAATCCCTAGGTGGAGGAAATAATATGTTAAACATTCTAGTGGAAGCTAAAAACCCTGAACCAGAGGAAGAAAAAGATGAAGATGAAGATGATGGGGATGATCATGATTTTTCAAGTGGCAAAGTCACTAAAGTAACGGCGATTCATCTACGAATGGCTGAACTGGAATTTGCTGATACGCGCTTAAGTGTCGAAAGAAATCAAATTCGCTCCCTTTGGGAACAATTAAATCGTCTAGGGGAACAATATCATCGTATTCGCAAAGAATATACTATCGCTCAAGCGGAAGCGGCATGGCGCAGTAGTTGGTACGATTAATCAGTTATGATCAAACAGGGGTATCAGGGAAGCATAATACTGGGAAATTTGGAATCAAGAGGCAATTATGAAAGGGGAAATACCCGACTGGGTGAGATTACAAAAAGCCTTATCTGTAGAAGCGGAAAAAGGTTATCCCGATCTTCAGGGAAATCAATACCGTTTTAGCGAGTTTTTCTGTCTTAGTTTCGGGGATAATCCTCCCGTGGGAATTTCCACCAGTGAGAGAAATCGCTGGCGAGAATTAGCCCAAAAATTTGCCCAATATTCCCAGTTTAATCCCAGACAAAGACAACAATTAGTCACCGAAACTCGCAATTTTTTACAACAATTACGGCAAACTTTAGAAGCAACCCCCACCCCAAAAGAACCAGCTGTGGCGAAAATTATTAATACCACTCCCATCACGACAAAGGCTATTTCTCCACGGCAAGTTACCCTCGAACAACCCTTGAAATATCTAGCGGAAGTGGGAGAGAGAAAAGCTGGTCTTTTAGAAAAATTAAACCTCCACAAAGTTGAAGATTTATTATATTATTATCCCCGGGATCATATTGATTACAGTCGTCAAGTCAATATCGCCAATTTAACCGAGGGGGAAACGGTAACTTTAGTGGGGAATGTCAAGCGCTGTAATTGTTTTACTAGCCCCAAAAATACCAAGTTAGCTATCTTTGAATTGCTCTTACAGGATCGCACTGGACAGATAAAATTAAACCGTTTTTATGCGGGAACTCGCTATACTAATCGTGCTTGGCAAGAAGGACAAAAAAAACTCTATCTGGTGGGTTCGGTGGTGGCGGTTAGTGGTTTAGTCAAAGCGGGTAAATATGGGTTAACTTTAGAAAATCCTGAATTTGAATTATTAGACAGTTCTGGGGCAAGTATTGAGTCCTTAAAAATCGGGCGTATTCTGCCGGTTTATCCCCTCACCGATGGAGTACCCGCCGACCTAATTAGAAAGGCTGTAGTCGCCGCTTTTGGGGCAGTAGAGGCGATAAAAGACCCCCTACCTTTCGGTCTAAGAAAACAATACGGATTAATCGATTTAAAAACGGCAATTACTAACATTCATTTCCCTAATAATGCCGAGATTCTAAGTCAAGCGCGACGGCGATTAGTCTTTGATGAATTCTTCTTTTTACAATTGGGTTTTCTGCGGCGGCGGCAACAGTATCGTCAGACACAGAAAAGTGCTGTTTTTAGTGCTAAGGGTCAACTAATTGATCGATTTAATCAGATAATTCCCTTTCAATTAACTAATGCTCAAAAACGAGTTATTGAAGAAATTTTAGAGGATTTAGATTCTAGCACCCCGATGAATCGTCTTGTGCAGGGGGATGTGGGTTCTGGCAAAACAATTGTCGGAGTTTATGCTATTTTAGCAGCCCTACAATCCGGTTATCAAGCGGCATTAATGGCTCCCACGGAAGTTTTAGCAGAACAACATTATCGTAAGTTAGTTAGCTGGTTTAATCTCTTACATTTACCCGTAGAATTATTAACTGGTTCCACAAAAACCGCTAAACGGCGAGAAATTCACGCCCAATTAGAGACAGGAGAATTACCACTTTTAGTGGGAACTCATGCCCTAATTCAAGATGCAGTTAATTTCCGCAAATTAGGTTTAGTTGTTATTGATGAACAGCATCGCTTTGGGGTACAACAAAGGGCAAGATTATTAAGCAAAGGAGAGTCTCCCCACGTTTTAACCATGACAGCAACACCGATTCCCCGTACTTTAGCTTTAACCCTGCATGGGGATTTGGATGTGAGTCAAATTGACGAATTACCCCCCGGCAGACAACCGATTCAAACCAGCGCTTTAAATGGGAATCAAAGAAGGGCTGCCTATGATTTAATTCGGCGTGAAATTGCCCAAGGCAGACAAGCTTATGTGATTTTTCCCTTGATTGAAGAATCGGAAAAATTAGATGTTAGGGCTGCGGTGGAAGAATATCAAAATTTATCAGAAAAGATTTTTCCCAATTTTAATATCGGTTTACTCCATGGTCGCATGAGTTCCGCCGAAAAAGAGGAAATCTTAACAGCTTTTCGCGATAATATTCTGCAAATTATTGTCTCAACTACGGTTATCGAAGTGGGGGTGGATGTTCCCAATGCCACGGTGATGTTAATTGAAAATGCCGAACGTTTTGGCCTTTCACAATTGCATCAATTACGGGGGCGCGTGGGCAGAGGTTCCCATCAATCCTATTGTTTACTTTTAAGTGGCACTAATAGTGCTAATTCCCGTCAAAGATTAACGGTTTTGGAACAATCCCAAGATGGCTTTTTTATCTCGGAAATGGATATGCGATTTCGCGGTCCGGGGGAAGTTTTAGGACAACGACAATCGGGTTTACCAGATTTTGCCCTCGCTAGTTTAGTCGAGGATCAAGAGGTGTTAGTTTTGGCAAGAGATGCTGCCGAAAAAATTATGTTAGATGATCCCCATTTAATCACTTTGCCCAACTTGAAACAAGCTTTAGAGGCTAAATATCAACGGATGTTAGGAGCGGATATTTTAACTTGATTTAGATGTTCAGTGATCAGTAAACAGTAATACTAAATCCAGTTATTAAAAACTGATTATTTATTCTCCGTTTTGCATAGCCCATACTCAAGGGATTTACTATTACTTTCGATTTTATCACTCAATCCAAGCCTTTGGGGGGTTCTACCCCCCAAACCCCCCGTTGGGGGCGTGGCGCCGCCCCCAAACCCCGGAGCGCATTAGTTTTTCGGTGGGATGCTTACACGCGGCTGCTGACACATCTGTAATAATTTAGGAGTCACTGATAATTGCTGATTGTCGGTATTTCTACAAATGTGAGATGCACCCAATCAGTAATCAGTAAACAGTAATCAATAATCAGCGAAAAGACAGCAGCAAACTGGCATTTGATGAGGCTCACTTAATACATACTGCTCACTCAAAACTTAAAACTCAAATCTGATAACTGATAACTGATAACTGATAACTGATTCAATTAACCAAATTTAATCATTTCTCGTCCTGCCATCACGGGTAATTCCCCTTTTAAAATCGGAATTAATGTCTCGCGAATTCTGTCCGCATCGGGGGGACATCCCGGCATAAAAATATCGATGGGAATGACTTGATGGACGGGCAGCACTTGATCTAATAATTCGGGAACGATACCGGGTTCTTCTGGTAGTTGAGGTGTGTTATCTCCTAACTCTAAATAAGCTCTTTTTAGCACGGGATCGGCAGTTCCCAACATATTCCGCATAGCGGGAACGTTAGCAGTCACAGCGCAATCACCAAAAGAAACGACGGTTTTGGTATTTTGACGGACTAGATGAATTAGTTCTAAATTATCCTGATTAGCGATCGCTCCTTCCACTAAACAGACATCGACATTTTCGGGATAGGTTTTCAGATCGCAGCCGACGGGACTATATACCACGTCAACTTTTTCGGCTAATTCTAACAGCCATTCATCCAAATCGAGGAAGGACATATGGCATCCCGAACAACCGGCTAACCAGACAGTAGCGAAGCGAATTTTAGACATAATTTTAATTCCTTGTTTGTTAGGTTTGGGCAATAGTGATTACTAGCTAATAGAAAAGCGGCTGTTTACCGAGGGGCGGGTTTTTGCCTGTCTCGACAAGTTCCTGATTATCTGCAATTAAAGAAAAAAGATCGATCCCCTTCCATTCTTGCAAAAATTCACAGATTAGCTGTGGTGTCCAATTTTCACCTCTAAAAAACTTAAATTTTTTCGTGTGGACATTGAGAAAAAAATGCAAGATATTACATTGATCCTGCGCCCCGAAAATAGTCCCCTTGACTGTCCAATTATCCACACTACTGGCGTAATCCTCGATCGCCCGATCTGCCGCCGCCACACGCTCTCGGTATTGATCACAGAATTGACGAAGCATCTGGGGAAATCGTCCAACTTCGGCGAAAAGTTCGATCGCAGACCAAGCTAAATTGGTTGGTTGAGATTGATAATCCACCAGGGATAGACAGCGATGCAAGGCTTGCAGAAAGATCTGTTCGAGATTTGTATCATTCATAACATTATTGATTCCCTTGACGCAGTAGGACAGACCAACCATATTGAGCTTGAGCGATTTCGTGAGCAGAAGGCTGATTCATACCCTGATTGATCACTAAATCCGATTCTAAGATTTCGTGTTGTAGAAAGACACGATCAATCGCCGTTCCCTGTCCTCGCGCCATCCTCAACCAAGCCTTTGCCATATCAATACTAGGCCAAAATTCATACTGACTGACACCGCTACCGAAAGCGTAGTTTTTTGCTCGTTGAGTTTCCCGAGCAGAAATACCGCAGTAATCGGAAATCAAGCGAATATCTTCATTCATCCCCATAATCTCGTCATACAGAGCCATTTCCGCCCGCAGATACTTGGCATAAATACCTAGATGTCCCCAACGAGCGTTTTGAGAATCTACCATTTTTTGCTAACGCGTCCACTGGTGTTCAGTCCTGGCGTTAACTAAAAATTCCAACTTCGATCGATCTTCCTCTTTTTCAGAAACGGCGGAACCCTTACGGAATATGGCTCCCGTTGGACAAGCTGCAACACATTTGCCGCAGGAAGTACAAGCAGAAACGCTGCCCCAAGGCTGATCCATTCCCGCGATAATTTTATCTTTTTCGCCGCGATAAGCCAGATCCCAAACGTGCGCCCCTTCAATTTCATCACAGACTCGCACACAACGGGTACAGAGAACACAACGATTATGATCGATACCAAAAAGATGATGGGAAATATCCACTTCTCGCTTGGGAAAACGGTAGGGAAAACGACTATGATCCATACCCACTTCGATGGCTAAATCTTGTAATTCACAGTTACCATTAGCCACACAAACTGCACAAACGTGATTACCTTCAGCGAATAATAATTCCACCGTCATGCGGCGATATTCTTTCAGTTTTGGGGTATCGGTATGGACCACCATGCCTTCCGCCACTTCCGTTACACAGGCAGGTAATAATTTATTAATACCTTCAACTTCTACTAAACATAAGCGACAGGCGGCCACTTCGGAAACCCCGTCCAGATGACAGAGGGCGGGAATTTTTATTCCTACCTGACTAGCTGCCGCCAGAACTCGCGAACCCGCTTCGATCGCTACATCTTTACCATCAATGCTTAAAGTGATTACGGACATAAAAATTATTCTCCTTGAGGATAATATCCCTCTCCTTCCCATAGGCCACAGTTTGTGGCTAAGGGTGGGATTTTTACAGAAAGTTTTAACCTAGACAATCGGCTAAGTCTTTTGCGGGGGTGGTAATCGGCTGCAGGTGATAGGTATCGGAGAGGAATTTGAGGACGTTGGGGGAGATAAATGCCGGTAAAGTTGGTCCCAGACGGATATTTTGCATACCTAGATGTAGCAGGGTGAGCAGTACAGCGATCGCTTTTTGTTCGTACCAAGAGATAATTAGGGAGAGGGGTATCTCGTTGACGCTAACGTTAAAAGCGTTGGCTAATCCTAGGGCGATTTTGATGGCACTATAGGCATCGTTACATTGTCCCAAGTCCATTAGCCGGGGTAATCCTTCGATACTACCTAATTGTTTGTCGAAAAAGCGGAATTTTCCACAGGCAAGGGTTAAAACGATGCAATCTTCGGGAACTTGTTCCACGAATTCGGTGTAGTAATTGCGATCGGGTTTTGCCCCATCGCAGCCCCCAACCAGAAAGAAGTGACGGATTTTACCCTGTTTAAGGGCATCAACCACCGTATCAGCGACACTGAGAACGGTATTGTGGGCAAATCCCACCATTACCTGCCGAGGTTCGCTTATTTCAGTAAATCCGGGCAATGACTGCGCTTTAGCAATCACGGGACTAAAATCGATCGCACCGTCCACTGTTTCTAAGCGGTTAATATGGGCATAACCCACAGGTCCGAGGGTAAAAAGTTTACTTTCATAGTTTTCGTGGGGGGGCATGAGACAATTAGTAGTTAAAACTATTGCCCCCGGAAACTTAGCAAATTCTTTAGTTTGATTTTGCCAGGCGGTGCCATAATGACCGTAGAGATGGGGATATTTTTCTTTGAGTTTTGGATAACCGTGAGCGGGTAATAATTCTCCGTGGGTATAGACTGTTATCCCAGTATTGGCAGTTTGTGCCAGTAAAGCCGCTAATTGTTTAATATCATGGCCGGAGACTAAAATGGCTTTACCTAGACGCGGATTTAAGGGAACATTTGTCGGTATGGGATGACCGTAGGTTTCGGTATGACCTTGATCTAATAATTCCATGGCCCGCAGGTTTGCTGCCCCAACTTTTAGACAGATTGCCACCCAATCATTCAGGTTTAAATCACTGCGATCAATTGCCGCTAAAGTCTCTTGGATAACCTGATAAACTGAGTCATCCTCTTGACCTAATTCCTGAGCGTGGAAAGTATAGGAAGCCAGACCTTTAACTCCGTAGATAGCGGTTAACTTTAGGGAAAAAATATCGAGGTCTTGTACTTTTTCAATTAGTTCTAAGGATACTTCTTGACCTTGGCTGACTAGGCTCTCATTAAAATTAGGCTGATAGTTAGCAAGTGCAGACCAGTCCACCGATCCCAATTGTGCTTTTAAATTTTCCCGAATCTCTAAACAACGCTGAATATAATCGGTAAAACGTCTTTGATCGAAGTTCACATTGGTCATGGTGGCGAAAAGCGACTCGCAGGTAAAAATATCGGCTTCGCGAGTAGATATCGCCGCTTCTTTGGCTTTTAAAACCACCGATGCTAATCCCCGCAGACAATAAACTAATAAGTCTTGAACGGCGTTGACTTCGGGACTTTTTCCACAGGCTCCCCACTGATGACAACCATTACCACTAGCGGTTTGTTCGCATTGTTCACAAAACATAAGTTTTCTCTCTTTTTTCAGTGGATTGACAGATTGTTGCGATTTTTTTCTACTAAATTTAATTCTGCTTTTTTGAAAGTTAGTTATCGGCCCTCACCCGGCAGGAATTATGGATTTTACGACTGGAAAGCTTGTCTTGACAGCCTCTACTCTCTGAACTATGTTTTTATTCTCTCACTTTTTTTGCTGGTTGGGTTCTGATTTTAGATTTCCTCAAGAATTACTGATTAAACAATTATTTAGTTGTCTTAAGTAAATTAAGTATTTTTGGTGATTTTTATGATATAATGAGCGAGATTTTCGATTTTTAGGTGGGTATTTGCCAGTGTCATAGCAATCGGTCTCCTGATTAGGATAGAAAGTTGGAACTTAAGAGTTATTATCGCCTAACTGTGATGATGGGATTGCTTTCGACATAGATAGTTATCTCTTTTTTTATTTACTTAACTTAGCAATGATTGAAACCGCTCATCTCCCCGAATCTGCTCAAAATCTTTATCTGTTTTCGCCAGATACTGATATTTGACATCAAGACTGATGAACGATTTATTTGATTAGTGGTATTCCGATATCTTTGCAGATTTTATTAGCGAGAATATCCCTAATTTCCGTATGTCTTGGAATCGCAGATCTTTTATTTAATTGGGGGTTAAACCACCAAGAATGGCTAGGACTTGCTGAAAAAGTATGGGCGAAGCATTCGGATAGAAAATCTACGGTTTCACCGATAGGTTATTGTCCGAATGCTTCGCCCCTACAGGACGCGGGCCGATGAAGACGCAAGGTTTTGAACGACGATTCTCTCAAAATCTTGCACCTGTGAGAGCAAAACAGAACCCTAAAACTCTTACCTCGTCTATATTTCACATTTATTCAGCAAGCCCTATCTACCAATCTATCTGAACAGGATATTTTGCTAATATTGAATCATGGCTAATCAGTCTAGCATTTTCAAGATTAGCTTGAGCAACTAACAAGCGGTCAAATGGATCTTTATGGATGTTAGGTAAAGTATTTAAAGCTAAAACATGGCTGACTGTAATTAATAAAAGGCCAATTTGGTTAGTTTCCTGCTGAGTATTAATCATTTCTGCTAAAGGTATCTTGAGTGATAGTTTACCTAGTTGTAGTTTGATTTGCATTTCCCAAATACTTGTAATACTAAGTAATAGCGTATTACTAGGATCTCTACACAGTTCTAAAGCTCTTTGAGAGAGTTTTTCTGGTTCGCTATCCCACCAAATAAATGTATGGGTATCTAAAAGAAATTTCATGATTCACCTGTCCAAAATTCTTCAGGAAGTGGCTCATCAAAATCTTCGCTAGTCCTAATTTTTCCAGCGTGTAGTCCTGGTTGTCGTAACTTAGGAGAAGGAGTTTCAGACGTTGTTTTTTCAGTATCTCCCCAAGGAATTAGACGAGCTACAGGCTTGTTTCCTTCGGTTATAATAATTTCAGTATCTACCTTTATTAAGGCAAGTAGTTCTTGTAAAGTTAACTGTACTTGATTGAGATCAATAGTTTTGTTTGACATGAATAATTTTCTCTCTTTATTTACTTCACAAAATAAAACAGGATTCAGTGATAACTGCCTCACAAGTTAATAAAGGGTTGGCAACTTTTTCCCATTGCTGAATTGACCAATTGTGATAATTATCACTCCGGTATGTCTTGGAATCGCAGATCTTTTATTTAATTGGGGGTTAAACCACCAAGAATGGCTAGGACTTGCTGAAAAAGTACGGGCGAAGCATTCGGGCAATAACTTATCGCTGAAACCGTAGATTTCCTATCCGAATGCTTCGCCCCTACAGGACGTGATCGATAAACTGTTTACGTTTCATACAACAATTTTCTCTTCTTGGTAGTTTCCCTTTGTAGCGGCAATTGCTTCCTGTTTATTCAATTCTAATGCTTCGCTAAGAGTAATTTTTAGGGTTTCTAATAACTGATCACGAGATGCTTCTTGACAGTTAACTCCCGGAATTTCTTCTATCCAACCAATCCACCAATCTCCGTCTGGCTGAATGATAGCTGTGTAGGTGTTAGTCATAGAATATCTCCTTAGCTAAAATACAAATATATATTATTATACTCGATTTAGGAAACTCTGAAACCGCTCATCTCCCCGAATCTGCTCAAAATCTTTATCCGTTTTTGCCATATCCTGATATTTGACATCAAGATTGATGGCGCTTTGTAAGTTTTCGATAGCTAATTCCACATTATTTTGTAAGCCATAACAGCAAGCTTTATTGTAGTAAGTATTAGCATAATTTGAATTAATTTCTAAAGCTCGATCGTAGGATGCGATCGCTTGTTCTAATCTGCCTAAATTACCTAACGCATTCCCTCGGTTGTACCAAGCTTCATGGAAATCGGGTTTAAATTCTAAAGCTCGATCGTAGGATGCGATCGCTTCTGCCAATCTGCCTAAATTTCTTAACGCAATCCCTCGGTTGTACCAAGCTTCATGGTAATCGGGTTTAATTTCTAAAGCTCGATCGTAGGATGCGATCGCTTCTGCCAATCTGCCTAAATTTCTTAACGCAATCCCTCGGTTGTGCCAAGCTTCATGGTAATCGGGTTTAAATTCTAAAGCTCGATCGTAGGATGCGATCGCTTGTTCAAATCTGCCTAAATTCAATAACGCAATCCCTCGGTTGTTCCAAGCTTCATGGTAATCGGGTTTAAATTCTAAAGCTTGATCGTAGGATGCGATCGCTTCTGCAAATCTGCCTAAATCATCTAACGCATTCCCTCGGTTGTTCCAAGCTTCATGGAAATCGGGTTTAAATTCTAAAGCTCGATCGTAGGATGCGATCGCTTCTGCAAATCTGCCTAAATTACCTAACGCAACCCCTCGGTTGTACCAAGCTTCATGCTTATCGGGTTTAATTTCTAAAGCTTTGTCGTAGGATGCGATCGCTTCTTGGTATTGTTCAAGATAATAAAAAGTAGTACCTTGATAAAACCAACCGTTTTTCCATTGAGGTAGCAAACTAACTAGACAGTTGAACCCTTTTAAGGCATCTCGATAGCGGTTTAATTCATATAGTTTAAGAGTAAATCCTGCTAGAGAGGGCAACATTTCCTCTGGTTTTTGTTTAAATAACTGCCAAATTAACTGTTTTAGAGGACGCAGATAGTCATTTAATTCTACCTGCTTTCCCTTGGCTTCAATTTGTCCGTCGCGAGGTTCTAAAATGTTTTCTCTGGCAATTAAATCAGCCAAACTTTGCTTGATTTTCCAGCGATACCAGAGTTGTTGCCACATATTTCCCTTGGCGATAAATCTGGCAGTGGGTTCAACAATAAACGGTTCTAAGGAAACATTACACTGGCGCAACAAATCCACCGCAGCATAGATATATTTCGCCAGAGTATCCCTTTTAATTGCATCCTGATAACGTTTTTGCCAGTTGCCTCGCAGAGTAGCTTGATAGTTGGCAGGATTGAGGGGTAATTGTCGGTTGTCGAGGCGCACTAAATTTTCTACCACATTGCGAAAGGTAGAATCATTACAGGCAGCAATGCTGCTGTAGTCAGTTTCGGCTTTAATGTTGGTTTGCGGGATAGTATCCTGCAATAATTCGACAATTGCACCGTCTTCCGGTGATGGCAATTCTACCAAGTGAAAACGGTTCCACAGTTTTGGGTATTTATTCCACTGTAACTTATCCCATTCACTCGGTTGTCCCGGTAATTCGGGTTCTTTTTCATCTCTCGCAGTGGCAATCACCCGCACTTCTTCGGGACGAGTACAATGGTTTTCATAAGCTTCTAGGGTTTTTAATAGTCGTTCTTGTAAGGGAATATTAATCGCCGCAAGAGGACTATCTTTTGCTTGGGGATTTTGTTCTACTTCCAAACTACGGCGCATATATGAGTTAAGATCGTCGAGTAAAAATAGTAATTTTCTATCTGTTCCAATTGCCTCTAATTGGTTATTTTCAGGTCGCTCTAACCATTCTCCTAATTTTAATACTAATACCGTCCAGCCTTCATGATTCAAGCGTTGCGCTACTTCAGCAGCTTCTCTAGTTTTGCCGATTCCTGTGGGTCCGAGAATAATTAACCAGCGATTTTCCTCCAGATTTTGCAGAAGTTCGTTAGTAAAGTTTCGGTCAGCCATTCGGTGTTGGTAAATAATATTATGATCCGCTAAAGGAGATTTATCCTTTTCATCCCTTTTGTAGATAATCGGGATTACATTGCTATTGGGGGCAATTTTCGTAAAGGGTAAGGACGGTTCAATGATTCGGACTTTTCGTTTTTGCTCTCGATACCACCAAATGAAACCGATTATTGCCAGAACAACAGTCACTAATGCACCGGAGAGGAGATTGTCAATCCAGTCTTTATTAGTTTGATAGAATTGTATTATAGAATTCCACATAAGCCTATTTTAGATTTGAGATTTTCGATTTGAGATTGCAGAATGTGTGTCTAAAGATTTGTAGAAAATTAATTCGACTTCTTTTCACCGGTGAGAATATTTTTCCTCCTCGCCATGATAAGACAAATTTTAGCTGCTGGTAAGTCCCTATTACCAACATATTGCCACAGGCAAGAATCGATATCTACAGGGTAAGCACATCTTAACAATCCTTGACAAAAGCTGCTGTCGGTTTGGGTTTCGTTCCTTGCTAACAGTATTGATATTGCTGAATTAAGGTATGAATGCCAACTTTGCACCGCATCGAAAAGTTAGTTTGTATCTAGGTTTTAAAAATCCCACAAAAGAAGATTTATACCAAATCCGCTTTTAATATTACGACTAAGTAGCTGGTTATAATTAAATTAAAAATAGATTTTAGGTTCGATCCCCCCTGCCCCCCTTGATAAGGGGGGTGCCGATCCCCCCTTAGTCCCCCCTTAATCCCCCGTTGATAAGGGGGGCATCTGATAATTTTTAACGCCTACCTACTTAACTCTCGATCGAACTTCAAAAACCCAGTTATGGATTTTTTCCCTCCACTCCCCACTCCCGATTAAAATTGAATTGCACTCATATCTAGGGATAAAAAGCGATCGAGTCCTAAATACATCCAATAAATAGAGTTTGGGGATTCCTGAATAGTTTTTTGAAATCCCAAGGCTGCGGCTAATTTCTCATAATCGGGATGAATAATCAAAGTATGTAAATCGCAGAGATTAGGAAAATCTAAGGTCATTCTCTGGAGAGTTTTTTGGGCATCTTGCAGGAAGATTAAACGATATTTTTCTAAATAATTAGCATCAATCATCCAACTGCGAATAAATACCGAAAGACAATTTTCATCTCCCACGGATGCCATTTTAAAAGGATCCTGTTCATTGATCGCACTTAGATGTAAACTCTTGTTAGGAGAGGAAAAAAAATTCGCTTCCGACTCGTTTGCGGTGGGATAGAGGAGATAAAAACCGACGGGATTAAGATTATCTACCCGACGCAAAACTCGCATACCTGTAGTGTAATCTTTTGCCCAACCCCGCAACAGACGAGAAATGCGATGGGGAATTGCTTCAGCATTGCGATTCATCCAGTTATAATTGCGTGTCAGCAAGTTAGCCACAGGAATCGCATCACAACGGGGATTAAATTGATCTAATTGCAATTCTACAGATGATTCTGAGCTATCAGGCTCTAAAATCCCCGTAATTGGCTTGATTTTAATTCTGGTTGTGTTGCCGTCAAAAATTTTTTCGATTAAACCAAGGGCCGCTAATTTATCTAACATCATACCCGCCGAGCGTTCGCTGCCCTGATCCTGATCCTGATAAAATAAATCCGATGCTTGCCGATGGGTACAGATAATGGCAGTGGTGGGAAAAATTAACTGGGATAAAGGGGGTTTTGCCTGTCCCTCCTTGGCGATCGCATAAATCCAGAGACGCAGAAAACAAGTGGCACGCACCCGGGTTAATCCCACTCTCCCCACCAAGCGCTCGATCATTTGTTCTTGTTTTTCCCAAGAATACCAAATTTTCAGGTGTTTGCTCTCCATCTTTTCGGTCCTAGATTCTGACAACGATTATACTTGATACTTCACCCCACTTCACCCCACTTCACCCCAGTTCTCAACCCTCCCCCTACTAGATAGCGCTCATTGTTGTTGCACCTCTAGAACCGACAAAATGGGTGTAGAAACATTTAGGAGACGATTATGAACGATAAAAAATACGGTACTGCTCCCAGTCATACTCAAGCGTGGATTTTTCAAACTTGGTTATCTTTTATTGTCTCTATTTCTGCCACTTCTTTAGGAGTTATTTATCTACCAGTAGATCCGTGGATTAAAGGTTATTTAGGCATGGGTTTACTATTTAGCGTCGGTTCCACCATTAATTTATCAAAAACTGTCCGCGATGTCGAAGAATCTAAACGCTTAATTAATCGCATTGACGAAGTAAAGTTAGAACGGATCTTGACTCAGTACGATCCTTATAAGGAGTAGTTTTTCTCAGTTATTGGTTATCAGTTTTTTTTCGATTATTCTCACTCTTTTTTCTGACTTAGGAGAGTTTATATGCTATTCACAACTAATCTAATCAGTGTGACCAAAGGAATAATTTCTCTTTTACAAAATCCCAGTAACATTCTGTCTGTATATGATATTGAAGATGGCTTAAAAGAGAGTTGGTTACAGCGATTATCTTTGCAATATGTTAAAAGCGATCGAGCTACCGCTCAAATAATTGCCCAAAGATATCTAGCCGCTAGTCCCTGTTTAGAAACCCTGCTAAAACTCCCGGAAGATTCCCTAGGTTATCATTATGCTACTCACCTAATTAGTCTCAATTTCGATCCTAATTTTTATCGGTCTATTCAGGTCAATTCTGATACAGATTATCTGCTGCTTCGCCTACGGCAAACTCACGATATCTGGCATATAGTCACGGGTTTTGGTGTCGATGGCATGGGAGAATTGCAACTGAAAGCTTTTGAATTAAGTCAAACTCGTCGCCCTCTAGCTATTGTCATAATTTTAGGGGGATTATTCGGAGCTTTATTTTCTTCGCCACTTTCCTTAGCCTCTCTCTGGGAAGAGATTGTCCTCGCCTATAATTTGGGCAAAAATACTCGACCTTTTTTAGCGCAAAAATGGGAACTAGCTTGGGAGAAATCCCTGCTAGTTTGGCGGCAAGAATTGGCGATTGTCCACTCTTTGCTGGACTAATTAAGTAAGTGGTTATAATTAAATTGAGGATGGATTTTGTCTTTGATCCCCCCTTAATCCTAGGGTTTATTCATAGTAGGGTTGATTCATGAATCAACCCTACCCTTAATCCCCCTTTGATAAGGGGGGTGCCGATCCCCCCTTAATCCCCCCTTGATAAGGGGGGCATATGATAATTTTTAACGCCTCCCTACTTAGAATAATCGACTAAACCGAATAAATCCCGATTAATCGGAGAAAATAAGACGATTTGCCTATTCAGGGGCTAGAGGACAGAAAAATTGTCAGACAATCGGGAAAAAGTGACAGGGGAAAAATTTTTCCGAACCGGAGTAGCCAAAAAATCCCAGTCCGGGTAAAATTGATTATCGATCGATTGTGTGAGGAGTCCGATCCCCATGACCAATAAACACACAGCAAGGCTGCTGAGCAGTTACCTGCAGCGCCTGCCTGCCCATAGCTGGCTCATCCTAGTGTTTTGGGCTTTGATTATCGCTCCAGTCCAAGCTGCTGTCGAATTACGCATTGCCATCAGTAAAGGTGTTAGCGCCGTCTCCGTGGGTAGTTCCACCGATGCTGTGGTGAAAGATGGGGCCGGGAGAGTCCTAGGAGAATTAACCGCCATGAATGCCCTCAATGCTAATCCCAGAGGAAAAGCGGTGGGTTTGGCCGATTGGCAGGCCAGTCAATTGCTCATCGAACCGGAGAATGATGGTTACGTCTGGATTAACGATCGCTGGTATCGAGGACGGACAAGGATCATTCGGCAAGGTTCTGGGGTGACAGCCCTAAATTTAGTCGATTTAGAGGAATATCTCTATAGTGTCGTCGGTGCGGAGGCGATTCCCTCCTGGCCGCAAGAGGCCTTAAAAGCCCAATCCGTGGCGGCGCGTACCTATGCTCTCTACCAAATGAACACTTCCGGCAATCGCATCTACGATCTTGATACTACCACCCGCACCCAAGTTTATAAGGGTCTAGAAAGCGAGTTTACTACCACCCAAGAGGCAGTTAAGGCCACCGCCGGACAAATTATGAGTTTCAACGGCAAACCGATTCTAGCGGTGTTTCACTCCTCCTCTGGGGGCCATACGGAAAATGTCGAGGATGTTTGGAATTCCCCCTTACCCTACCTGCGCGGTGTCATCGATTACGACCAAGTCGCCCCGGTATTTCAATGGTCAAAAAACTTTAGCGCCGGGGAATTAGGCCGTTTAATCGGTGGTGTCGGTCGCGTGCGATCGCTATCTCCCGAAAGGACCACTCCCCACGGACGAGTGATTAGAATGCGTGTAGTAGGCGATCAAGGCTCTAAATTAATCTCTGATACCCAATTACGGCGAATACTCGAGCTGCGTAGTACCCTATTCACGATTTCAGCTGATAACGGTACTTTTGCCATTAATGGTCGCGGTTTCGGTCATGGGATCGGTTTAAGTCAATGGGGCGCTTTTTCTCTCGCCGACCAAGGGGTGACTTATGATCGCATTCTCAGCCATTATTATCAAAATGCTCGTTTAACTGAAATGCCCAACTAAAAAGGCTGTCAGCCATTTCCAGTCAACAGTAAACAGTGAACTGATCACTGATAACAAGGATCGAATCTAAAACCTAATTGGTTAAGCTAAGTAGGGAGGCACAATTATTTGTAGGATGGGTTAGCGGTAGCGTAAACTATGCTGGCGTTGGGTTTCAGGCTTCAACCCAACCTACGTTCATCTGATCAGTGATCACTGATAACTGATAACTGATAACTGATAACTGATTGTGAGATAATGTCTGATCTCACTTGTAATTTTTGACTTGCATGACCATCGTTACCGAAGCCTTAACCGAGTTGGAACCAGTCATAAAAACTACCTTTACCGTTGAGGAAATTCGCCAACTACTGCCCCATCGTTATCCCTTTGCCCTAGTCGATCGCATTATTGACTATGTACCAGGTAAAAAGGCTGTTGGCCTAAAAAATGTCACGATCAACGAGCCTTTTTTTCCCGGTCATATTCCCAGTCGTCCCTTGATGCCGGGGGTGTTAATTGTTGAATCCATGGCCCAAGTGGGGGGAGTGATTTTGACCCAATTACCCGGGATGAAAGGGAAATTTTTTGCCTTCGCTGGCATTGATAAAACCCGTTTTCGTCGTCCTGTGGTGCCGGGGGATCAATTAATTATGACGGTGGAATTATTATCCTTCAAGATGAATAAAATTGCTAAAATGCAAGGGGAAGCAAGAGTCGATGGGCAATTGGCCGCCCAGGGCGAAATGATGTTTTCCATCTTTGATTGACCTATGAATTTTGATCGAGATCGTCTCCGACAAGAACTAAATTTATTTGCTATTCTAGGGGCTTTTATCACCAATATTTTCGCTAATATTTTCCCTCTCAACGGCGAAAATATCGGGGCTATCTCGAATACAGTTTTTCAAGATGTCTTAATTATTCCCGCTAATTATGCTTTTGCTATCTGGGGATTAATCTATCTGGGTTTAATTAGTCTGGGAATTTACCAAGCTTTGGCTTTCAATAAAACTGAACCGCGTTTGCGTCGGTTAGGCTACGAATTAGCCATCGCTAGTGCTTGTCAGATTCTCTGGGTAATTCTCTTTCAATCCCGTTTTTTTGCCCTGTCTTTACTGGCAATGCTAGGCATTTTAATTTCTCTCATCCGGCTTTATCTCCGCTTAGAAATTAATCGCTTTATTGTCAATCGTAAACAGGGTTTATTGGTTAATGCTCCTATTAGTATCTATTTCGCTTGGATTACCGTAGCCACGATTGTCAACGTCGCTTCGGTGCTAGATTGGATCGACTGGCAGCCATGGGGTCTAACTGACCAGAGCTGGACGGTAATAATTCTGGTTATCGGGGCGATAATCGCAATTTTAGTCGGTTTAAACCGAAAAGATCGGGCTTTTATCGGGGTGTTTATCTGGGCTTTCTTGGCGATCGCTGTTAAACAGATTTCTCTGCCTCTAATTGCGATAACGGCGATTATATTAGCGATTATCCTAACTTTTCTGGTTTTTAGTGGCAGTTTTCGTCCTCTGAGTCGTTAAAATGCGGGATCACAGCGAATTTCGACGATAAAGCCATCGGGATCGTAGAAGTAAACCCCCCTGCCAGTCGGACGGGTCACGGGTCCACTAGCAATAGTAATTCCCTGACTTTGTAGCACTTCTAGGGCAAAATCGAAGCATTCGGGGGCAATATCGAAGGCTAAATGGTTGGCACGGGTAAAAGCGATTTCGGGATTGTCGTCGGGAGGGTTTAAATCTGGTTCCCAAAATAGGTCAATTACTGTACCATCGGGGGTGATAAAATTGGCAACTTTTCCCTGGGCAACTAATTCTTTTAAGGTACTGGGAATTTTTTCCCCCATTAATTCCTCTAAGCCTAATATTTCCCCATAAAAATGACGAGAGGCATCCATATCTTTGACGTTGAAAGCGATATGATGGACTTTTCGCAGTTGACCGATTTTGAGTTTTTTTGCGGTTACGGAAGGGCTAATAGTCATTTTAGTTAGGGTTTGCGGCAAAAAGTTTGTTGGTGGGGTGTGGGGTGTGGGGTGTGGGATCTGGGGAGAACAAATAAAAATAATCTCCTGACGACGGACAACTTAAGAGTTAATTTTTTGCAATAATTGCCGAATTGATTCCGCATCTTGGGCGTTGGGTAGGAGAGCAAGATAGAAGCCTAAATCCTGTTGCGCTTGGCTGAATTGTCCAATTTGATAGTAAACTAAACCTCGATCGCGCAGCTCTAAGGGATGATTAGGAATGAGCAAAAGTAGCAGATCTATTGTCCGAATTGTCTGAGACCATTGTTGACGATTCAGGTAAATATATTTTAAATTAGTCAACAAACGTAACAAAATTTGCTGATTGGTAGCAATATTGAGAAAATGTTCTTCTAATTTAACTGGCTGTTGATAAACCTGACTTAATCTTTCTTGACAGTCCTGTTTAAATAAGATTTCACCACCGTGAAAGGGATCGACAAAAATTTCCACTTCCTCGAAATCGGGACGGATAATAAAATGGCCCGGCATACCAATTCCTACCATGGGAAAATCGATCTGTTTGGCAATCTCTAAATAGATAATCGAGAGAGTGAGCGGAATACCTGTGCGGCGATCAATTACGTCATTTAAGTAGCTATTGCGGGGGTCATAGTATTCTTGGGTATTACCATTAAATTGTAAATCTTCAAACAAATATTGATTGATAATCTTGACTATTTTTAAAGGATATAATCTATCGGGTAAACGTTTTTTTACCTCCTCAGCCATTAAATTTATTCTATTTAAATAGTGATCAATATTGAGGCGCGGATATTCAAAATTGGCTATTTGTAGGGCTGCCCGAGCTAGATTTATCTCAGGGTCAGGATGTTGAATTGTTTCGATGAAGGCTTGGTATAAGAGTGCAAGGGTCATTAGAAAAGGGTATTAATCAGATTATCAACTATTTTAACCGATCCTTCCGATTTTATCGCTTCTCTTTTCTGATCACCATTAAATATTCAGCAATTTAGATGAGCTTTGCTGGGAAGAGTAGCGATAAATCTTGTCAATATCTAGATTAACCACGGCTTTTTCTAAAGGGATCGTGCGACAATTTTTATTTTGAGACTGCACTTGATAAACTAATTGATTTGTCCAATCTAAAGCAGTTAACCAACCACTTTGAGGATGATAAACCCCAGTTTCAATGTCTAGCCAACCGCTGCCGCGAGCTAGTTGTCCCGGTTTGACATCGGGAAAGGTAAAGGTTAAAGTATGACCTGTGATAATTAGTTTATCCTTGAAATAGGGTTGGGTCATGGTATGAAATTCGTTTCTAATCCAACAAAACTGCTCATTTGTTTGCTGTTCAAGGGGATATTCTGGTTGTACTCCCGCATGAACTAACCAAATATCTCCTAAATCTAAATAAGCGGGTAGGGATTGAAACCAATTAATATGCTCGGCGGGTATATTGTTATTATAACTTAGTAGTGTCGCCGCCCCGCCACTCTCGATCCAGCCGTTAAACCATTTTTCAGAAACTTCTTTTCCTGCCAGAGCTTTTAAGAGCATATATTCATGATTTCCTAGGAGACACTGGTAGTTATTTTTGATGACAAAATCCACCACTTCCAAGCTCTGCTGTCCTCGATCGATTAAATCTCCCAGAAAATAAACCTCATCCTCACTATCGGGAGCAACTCGGTTTAATAGTCGCAAAAGTGCCTGAAAATTGCCATGCACATCTCCGATAATAATACGACGCGGTTCTTGAGTCTGTTTCCCTATTTTTTTAAAAAACACACACCCCTCTCTAATTGCTGAGATTGCTGCTCTTTTATCGCTAAAAAAGTAGTTTTTATAAGGTCTTAATTTTATTATAGGACAAAGCTTTCCCTCTGACAGTCACTGGTTTTGGGGAACGCCGGAACTGCGGGAGAAAGGCTGTAATACTAAATCCTGTTTAAAAAGTATAGGATAGTGGGGTGGTCACTGCGTGCGCGTTGCGGGGGGAAGTGGGGTGATAGGAAAGTGGGGTGTGGGGAGAAACAATTCATAACTTGAGAGTTAATCACACTATTAAAAACGGATTTGGTATAAGTAGGTGGGTGGAATTAAACATAAGATGAACTTAGGTTGGGTGGAAGCATGAAACCCAACTCCCGCATGGGTTACGCTACCGCTAACCCATCCTACCAATAATTGTGCCTCCCTGCTTAATTGTTTTGTAAAGTATTTTTGCAATCTCTGGGCAGGGAGCGGACAGGTTATGGTATTATTTTTTTATGATGAGTTTTTATATAATTGGATGTAAGTGTCCATCATTGAACGCAAAGATTCCCATTATATAAAAAAGTATCTCAAAAAAATGCCCACTTGTCAAGCATGATCAAAAAAAAAGTTTTTTTTTGAGATTATAATAAAAAAAAATTAGTTTTCTACTTCTATGATAACCCTAATTAACGCTAGAATTCCCGCCCATCAGGATCGACAACAAATAGAGATAAATGCTGCTGGAAAGATTGAGAGGATAAGGGAGATGGGGGGAAGAAAAAAAGGGGAAAAGATTATCGATATGGAAGGGGATTGGCTATCGTTGGGAGGAGTAGATTTACAGATCAACGGAGGGTTAGGATTAGCATTTCCCGACTTAGAAATAACAGATCTAGAAAAGTTAGATAAGATTAGCGATTATCTTGGGAATCAAGGAATTGATAGTTATCTGCCCACCTTAGTAACCACGTCTGTGGAGAAATTTCAAAAATCCCTCTCAGTAATTGCCAAATATATCGAGAAACAGAAACAGGAAAATCGAGCGAGCGCGCAGGTTTTAGGAGTACATTTAGAGGGACCATTTTTAAACTATGAAAAAAGGGGGGCGCATCCAGCCCAATATCTTTTAAACCCAAGTATAGAAACAGTAGATAAAATCTTTGGGGACTACTTATCGATCGTAAAAATTATCACCCTAGCCCCCGAATTAGATAGTAGCGGTACGGTGATTAAATACTTAAGCGATCGAGGGATTACCGTCAGTTTAGGACATTCGCAAGCGAGTCAAGAAATAGCAAAAGAAGCCTTTTTACAGGGGGCAAAAATGGTTACTCATGCCTTCAATGCCATGCCTCCTTTACATCATCGTCAACCGGGGTTATTAGGGGAAGCAATTATCAATTGCGAGGTGTATTGTGGGTTAATTGCCGATGGTCAACACATCCATCCAACCATGATAGAATTATTACTAAAAGCCAGTAATTATCATCGAGGAATTTTCTTAGTTAGTGATGCTTTAGCGCCGATCGGTTTAGAAGATGGTGTCTATCCTTGGGACGAGAGAGAAATTGAAGTTAAACAGGGAACAGCAAGACTTTTTGACGGTACTTTAGCGGGAACAACCTTACCCTTATTACAAGGAGTAGCCAATTTAGTTAACTGGGGAATATGTGATTTAGAAACGGCGATTCTTTTAGGGACAGAATCCCCCAGAAAAGCGATCGGATTAGCGGGTTTATCGGTGGGACAACCTGCCAACTTTTTGCGCTGGCAATCGGCATCAAATTGGGAAAGATTGGATTTCCGCCAGCATTTTGGACTCTAACTGTTGAATTAGGGTATCGAGATCCACTTCGAGGCGATTAAAACATTCAGGGGGGGAAAGATCGGGTTGAAAATAAATCAATTTTACCTGACCATCACCGATAGCGACTATAGCCACTTCTTCCCTGGGATTATAGCGATAAATAATCCCAAGCATCTCTTGAATTTTACAATTAACCTTGCGATTTAATTTCTCTAGAGCCTCCCTAGAACAACAGACAAAATGGGGCTGGGGTTTAAGATCGATGCCCAGGGTTTCTTGGGCATCTTCTCCCCATTCCGAGAGTAAACCCCACATTAAACCGGCTAATTCCTGTTGATTTTCTTGCACGAATTGATCTAATTGATAGCGCCATTGATTAGCGGGATCATCGGGGATTGGTTGTTCAAATCTCATCATTAGCCTCTTTTCAGTCTTCAGTTATCAGTCTTCAGTTATCAGTCTTCAGTTATCAGTTATCAGTCCTTGATAAGGGGTGTGCCGATCCCCCCTTAGTCCCCCCTTAATAAGGGGGGAAAGCTGACAATTTTTAACACCTACCTACTTAACGACGGTACTCATCACCGCAATCACCGATTAACTGCAATAAATCCTGGGATTTTTGCAAGACATGATCAATTTTTTGATAGTCTTGGGGGGATAATTGAAAATCGAAAATACGGGCATTTTCTTGGATATGTTCAGCAACACCCAAACGCACCCCGATAATTGCCCCAGCTACGGCTTTTTGTTCGAGAACGTAACGCACTGCCACATTAGGAATGGTGACATGATAGGAATCAGCGATCGCTTTAAGAACGGTTAATAATTCTTGGAATAATTGCCAGTTTCCCCAAGCATTGATCATGTTTTTATATTTCCGTAAACTAGCGGTATTGAGACTCATGGGATTGGGTTCAGGATGACCGAGATATTTTGCCCCTAATAAGCCTCCTGCTAGAGTACCATAGGCGAGTAGATAGATGTTATGTTCTTGGCAAAATTGTGCCATTTTGACTAGAGGACGGCGATCAATCAGGGAAAACTGGACTTGATTGGAGACTATTTTAATCCCGGTGCTGAGAATAATTTTTAAATGTTCCGTGTCGAAATTAGTCAAGGCCAGGTGTTTAATTTTGCCTTCCTGTTGTAATTCTCCTAAAAAATATAAGGCATCTAGATAATTTTTATCGCGATAATCCCACCAGTGAAACTGCAATAAATCGAGACTATCCACATCCATACGACGTAGGGAAATAGCGATATTTTTTGCGACTATTTCCTTAGTCATTTTACCCGGACGGGGAACCCATTTAGTGAAAGCTTGCAGATTATTTAAAGCATCAATGCCCCTTTGGGCGACTAATTGACGACGAAATTCACCGATAAAATCTTCGGCCGGCCCGTAATGATCGGCCAGATCCCAAGTGGTGAAACCGGCATCTAGATAGGAGAACATACTAGGGATCGCTTTTTGGGGTGCGATCGAACCATGGGCGCCTGAAACTTGCCACATTCCGTTCAAAATACGACAAATTTCCAGATCGGGGGTAAACTGTAAGCGACGAGATTCGGACATGGGAATTATGAATTATGAATTATGAATTATGAATTATGAATTGGGGAGGGGAGCATCTCACCTTTGTAACCCCTAAATCAGGTTTTTATGTCAAGCTATTTTGAAAGCCTTGCTAGAAAACAGTTTTATGGATAAGTATAATTACTCACTTGCATAAATGAGATGCTCAATTGGGGAGTGGGGGGAGAGGGAAGTGGGGAGAATAAATAAAAATAATCTCCTGACTCCTAAATACTGACTCCTGACGGCTAAAAAACCGATGAATCTACTTTCTTAAATTATCGCCCGATTTTACCCTGTTTCGTTGAACAGATCCATCATCCCTGTCCAGAAAAAAGCGGCAAAGGGGAAGACTTTCGGAAAAATCTCCCCCTTTTTAGGTTTTTGCTGCTCAATTTTTGCCCAGTTAATATTCCACTTCCAATCGCGCTGCGGTTACAGCATCAAAAGCGAAAGCGAGAACTATAGGCATGGGACAAGCGAGGATGACACAGAGAATTAAAGCTGTCAAAGTCAATCCGATTGCCATTCCTAACCAAAGTTTTTCGGCAGGGGATAGACCTTTTTGGCGCTTAATGTTTTGTAACACTTTGGTGGGAATTGGTTCTGGCATCACGGCATTGGGAGGGAATGCCCAATAATTACTGTAGCGTTCGAGAAATAGCTCTGTCCAGCCGTTTTCTTGACACCATTCTTGAATCCATGGTTCGTGAAAGTGTTTCATTGCTTCCCTGTTGACTTTTTCTGGTGATTACTATAAACATCTCCTGATGTGAATTTCATCCTAGCAAAGCTATCTTAAGGGTCGATCGGATTCAATAAAACTTAATATATGAGTAGTCGGTGAAAAGTAAAGTTAACGGTGAGGTAAGGAGTCAGGAGTCAGGAGTCAGGAGTCAGGAGTCAGGAGATAGGAGATAGGAGATAGGAGATAGGAGACAGGAGATAGGAGATAGGGGATAGGAGACAGGAGACTCCCAGATAGGAGACTCCGAGACAGGGATCAGCTTGGGGATTGGGTGTGAGGGAATAGGGAAATAATTGTTAAAAAATTTCGGTTCTTGATTCGGTACAGATTGCCTGTAATTTTTGGTCCCAAGTATCGAGGGGAAGGGGATCGAGATAGGCAAAGTCAAAGACAATCCCGATCGAGGGGATAGCTTGCCATTCGGGGGAATGTAGGAGACGATCAAAATAACCTCCCCCGTAACCTAAGCGATAACCTTGGCGATCGCAAGCGACGGCGGGAATTAATAGTAAGTCCACTTCGGCCGGTAAAATGAGAGGAGCGATCGCTGTTGGTTCGTAGATGCCATAACGATTTAATTCTAGGGGATCATCGGCAGTCCAACAGTGCCAAGTCAGGCTATCTCCGTCACAACGGGGAAAACCCCAGCGATGGTGTTGACAAAATAAGGAACTTAAATCCGGCTCTTGACGATAACTGAAGTAAGCGAGAATGGTTTTAGCGTGGTGAAAGAGGGGTAAAGATTGTAAATTTTTGCAAAGTTGCTGACTATTTTCTTGCCAAATATGCTTAGGAAGCGCTCGTCTTTGGGCAATTAGTTGTTTGCGTAATTGGGCTTTTTTGGTAGCAGAATCCATAAAATAGAGATAAATAGGAGAGTAAGTAGCTGGTTATAATTAAATTGAAGATGGATCCCCCCTTAATCCCCCCTTAATAAGGGGGGGTGTCGATCCCTCCTTAATCCCCCCTTAATAAGGGGGGTGTCGATCCCTCCTTAATCCCCCCTTAATAAGGGGGGCATCTGACAGTTTTTAACACCTAACTACTTAGTAAGAACGATGCTAAATCTATTTAACTCGCTTTTTGGGCGTTATAACGAGAATATCAAGGCCAATGTGGAAATTTACACCTGGGCAACTTGTCCCTACTGTATTCGGGCTAAATGGTTGCTGGGTTGGAAAGGGGTAAAATACACCGAATACAAGATTGATGGGGATGAAAGCGCTCGTCAAGCCATGGCCGAACGGTCCAACGGTAAACGCAGTGTACCACAGATTTTTATTAATAATGAACATATCGGTGGTTGTGATGATTTGTATGCTTTGGATGGTCAGAAAAAATTAGATAATTTACTGGCTAAATGTGGGACTATCTAAAGTCTATTGATGAAAAAGCCTATGAGAAACATCGGCAATGGATGCAGTTAGCTTTAAATTTAGCGGCAACTGCGGGAAACCGGGGTGATGTACCTGTGGGAGCGGTTATCGTGGATAAACAGGGACATTTAATCGCTCAAGGGGCTAATTGCAAGGAAAAACACCATGATTCCACCGCTCACGCCGAAATTCTGGCGATTCGTGCCGCTAGTCAAGTTTTAGGCAATTGGCACTTAAATGATTGTACCCTCTACGTCACCCTCGAACCCTGTCCCATGTGTGCCGGGGCAATCATTCAGGCTAGATTAGGATTATTAGTGTACGGTGCTGACGATCCCAAAACAGGAGTTATCCGCACTGTGGCTAATTTTATTGATAGTCCTTTTTCTAACCATCGTTTACCGGTAATCGCGGGAATTTTAGCTAAGGAATCTGGGGAATTATTACAAACATGGTTTGAGAAAAAAAGATGAGAAAAATTTGAGTAATTCTCGGGACGGTTGATAAATTTAGCTAAATTTATCAAATTATTGCCTTAGACATGACAAAAATAACCCATGATTAAAAGCTTTCGATGTAAAGATACAGAAAAGCTATATAATAAGCAGTTTGTTAAAAAGTTTTCTGGGATTGAACGATTAGCGATCAAAAGATTGCGTATTTTAGAAAGTGCTAATACACTAGAAGCATTGGCAGGATTGCCGAGTAACCGCTTAGAACGTTTAAAAGGAGATAGAATCGGTCAATATAGTATTCGCATCAATGACCAGTATCGTATTTGTTTCTCATGGGATGATGCAGCCACTAATGTTGAAATTGTTGATTATCATTAAGGAAAATTCACGATGAATAATTGGAAAAGTCCTATCCACCCCGGTGAAATTTTAGCTGATGAATTAGAGGAAATTAATCTTGATGTTTCTCAGCTTGCCACAAGAGTTAATATCTCTGAGAATGAACTTGAGCAAATTCTCAAAGGTCAAGGAAATATCACGGGAGATATTGCTTTAAAATTAGGGCGTTTTTTTAATACAGGGGCAGAAATTTGGATGAATTTACAAAAAGCCTATGAGTTAGATCTAGCGAGGGAAAAGTTAGGAAATACCCTCGAAGAAATTATTCCTTATCAATCCCTGTCTTCAGGATAAATTCTCTTGAATTCTATAATTATTCATTTGACATACTGGCTGCATCTCACATTTGCAGAAATAGCGACAATCAGCAATTATCAGTCATCCCCAAACTGATACAAATGTATGAATAACCGCGTGTGGGAGTTAATCATACTGTTAACAGTGGACTAGCTGATCACCACCAGTTGTATTAACTGGATCTTTTGCCAAAATGGAGTAAATATAGTAGCGGGGGGATGGTCAATGACAGCACGGGAAGTATTAGAGTTAATTCAACGGGCAAAGGACGAAAGAGCGGGGGAGTTGGATCTGTCTGGCAGAAACTTAACAGAAATTCCCCCCGAAATCCCTCAACTCACCTCTCTGCGATCCCTTGCCCTCGGCCATAACCAAATCAGCGAGATACCAGAAGCGCTCGCTCACCTCACCTCCCTGCGATTCCTCTACCTCGGCCATAACCAAATCAGCGAGATACCAGAAGCGCTCGCTCACCTCACCTCCCTGCGATTCCTCCTCCTCAGCGATAACCAAATCAGGGAGATTCCAGAGGTACTCGCTCAACTCACCTCCCTACAAAGCCTCGACCTCGGCCATAACCAAATCAGGGAGATACCAGAAGCGCTCGCTCACCTCACCTCCCTGCAATACCTCGACCTCGGCCATAACCAAATCAGGGAGATACCAGAAGCGCTCGCTCACCTCACCTCCCTGCAAGGCCTCTACCTCAGAAATAACCAAATCAGGGAGATACCAGAAGCGCTCGCTTACCTCACCCCCCTGCAAAGCCTCGACCTCAGAAATAACCAAATCAGGGAGATACCAGAAGCACTCGCTCACTTAGTCAACCTGAAGCGATTAGTCCTCAAAAATAACCCGATTACCAACGTTCCCCCGGAAATTATTCGTCAGGGATGGGGTGAAATAATATCGGATAATGGCAACCCGCAGGCGATTTTTAGTTATCTCAAGGATAAAGGGAAAAAACGCCCTCTTAATGAGCTTAAAGTTTTATTGGTGGGGGAGGGGGATGTGGGGAAAACTTCCCTGTTAAAGAGGTTACTGCACGATACCTTTAATTCCGAAGAACCCAAGACCCCCGGCATTAATATTGAAAAGTGGCAACTGTCCCAAAAACCCGATATTCGCCTCAATCTCTGGGATTTTGGCGGTCAGAAAGTGATGCAAACCACCCATCAGTTTTTTCTGACTAAACGCAGTCTTTATCTGCTTGTCCTCGACAACCGCAAAAACGAACAGCAAAACCGTCTGGAATACTGGTTAAAACTCATTGAAACCTACGGAGGCAATTCTCCCGTGATTATCGTGGGTAATTGTGCCGATGAACATCCCCCCCAAGTTAAGATCCGCACCCTCCGGAAAAAATATCCCCAAATCACCAAACTAATCGCCACTTCCTGTAAAACCGGTGTGGGAATCGAGGAACTTGTGCAGGAAATCGCCTCCCAAATCGATGCTATTCCCCCAGAAGTGTTGAACGGGGAAAAAAGTCGTACAAAATTTGATATTATAGATAAGAAAACAAAGTAAATATACACCAATAAATGTGAATAAGCCATGCTAACAATTTTCCCAAAACTAATGAAAGAGCTTCTCAAGCCACTCCCCAAAAATGACTATCCCGCATTAAGTACATTTACTTTTGTGTCCTGTTGGATAGGTTTTGCACTGGATAAAAGTATCGTCAGCATGAGAGACTTAAGCGCACGCCTGAAAATG
>NZ_JACJSW010000017.1:0-11625 GCF_014698375.1 Microcystis flos-aquae FACHB-1344
AATATAGAAGAGTTAATGCAAATTAGCCGCTATCGGTTGAAGGATTACATCAAAGGACAAAGAGCGATATCGCTTGCCCTATCTACCTTCTAGCTCGCTTGTCCCCCTCTCAGAATTGGCGGTTATCAACCCGTCGCCTGGTTAGCAGGGAGGGATAAAAGCCGTTATCCCCAAGTTTATCGCACCCATCCCTTAGAAAGCAGCAATTACGGGTCAGTTGACCGCATGATTGGGGTGGCTAATCAGAAATGGCAAGAAAGCCGCCTAATAGCTCGTCCTGTCAATCAATTTCGGGGCTTTTTTCCCGAAGTTAACAATCAGAATCTTACGGAAATTGCGCTCGAAATCAAGGAAACCTACAATGATTATTTAAAGTCAGTGCGATCGCTTGAAGACCTGAAAAACCGGCATCCCGAACTGAGAGAACCTTATATCGAGGTAACATCGACTAAAAGTCAGAGAACGATTTACCTGACCCGACTAGATCGGTTTGGGACTTTAGAATCGGGTTTTTTCAGCCAAGATAAGCAGTTTCCCGTTGATTTACAGCTTGTTAAGAACAAGATTGACCGAGAGATTCCTAATTCTCTTTTGGCTGTAGCAACGCTCGATCTAGAAGGGAAATCAGTGGAACAACCGATTGGAGCGATCGCCTTATCATCGGTAGAGGAATACAACCTGAAAGCAGGAATAAATATGTAGAGATGGTGCGTCAAGAACACCCTGAAAGTGAAAGACAGCAATTAGCGGCGGCTCTCTGGCATCATGCTCATACCAGGGGTCATCAGTCATCAGATTTGCGTTTCAGTCCACTGATAACTGAAAATACTCCTCAACTCCCACTCTGCAATAACTACTGGCAGCCAGAAATACGTTCTTTCCATATCATACTTTGTGCTTTTTGTCAAAAAAACTTTTTTTTTGCAATAAAACTACACAAAAAAAAGATCATCGTTGTGGGTGAAATTGACTCATTTACCCGTCTTAATTAAGCTCACCTTGTAGATGTGGCAAGGGTTTCAGCCATTGCTGCCCAAAAAAGCACATAACAACCCATTGTGAAATTCTATCAAATCGCTGTAACCATTGGAACATCGTTGTTAAATAAAAATCTTTCTCAATTAATTCTTAAGAATTTGTAAATATTGCGGAATGTTAATTTAAATATTCTCAAGTTTTTGGAGTCAATATATAATGGTTGCTTATCTTTATTAAAAAATAGAACTCCTGCAAAATCCAACATCTACCATTGGGTTAGAAGTCAGTATTGAGGAGTCAGTATTCAGGAGATAGGAGATAGGAGACAGGTTTTAGGTGTTGGGGTTTTGAGGTGTTGGGGTTTTGGGGTTTTAGTTCAATTTCCCCACTTCCCCACTTCCCCACCTCCCCCCGCAACGCGCACGCAGTGGTCTCCCCATCTCCCCACACCCTACACCCTACACCCCACACCCCAATTCTTATGAGAGATTCCCTATCGAGCCATCTAAGAGTACAACAACATTGCCTCAATCAAGTTAAATTAGCCGTGAAAAAGCAGGGCTTTAGCAGTCAACGATCCTTAGCTAAAGAAGCTGAATTTAGTCTGGCTACTGTCAGCAACTTCCTGACTGGTAAACCGGTAGAACAAGCCACTTTTGCCCAAATTTGTCGTCGATTATGCCTCGACTGGCAAGAAATCGCCGCCCTGAATGTTCAGCTAACAGCACCCCCTCAAGACAAAATTCTGGTTAATTCGGCAGCCAAGAGCGAAAAATTGGAGACATTACCCCCCTATCCCAATGGGGCAGTTCCCCTTGGTTCCCCATTTTATTTAGAACGTCTTCCCCTCGAAGAACAGATAAGGCAGGAAATCAAGAAACCGGGGGCTTTAGTGCGGATAAAAGCCCCGAAAGAAATGGGCAAAACTTCCCTACTTTTGAGAATGCTCGATTTTGCCAAACAGCAAGGCTACCGCACGGTGAGTTTGAACTTAGAACAGGTGGACCAGGCCATTTTGAGTGATTTAAACCAATTTTTGCGCTGGTTGTGTGCCAATGCCGCCCGTCAACTACAGTTAAAACCACAATTAGATGAGTATTGGGATGAGGATTTAGGCAGCAAGATTAGCTGTACGGTTTACATTCAAGACTATATCCTGGAATCGATTACCGCCCCCATTGTCCTCGCTCTCGATGAACTTAATCAGATGTTTGAACATCCCCAAGTGGCCAAGGATTTTTTACCGCTGCTGCGTTCTTGGTACGAAGAATCCAAAACCCTACCTATCTGGCAAAAACTCCGTCTTATCGTCGTCCATTCCACGGAAATTTATGTCCCCCTGCAGCTCAATCAATCCCCCTTTAACGTGGGATTCCCCGCACAGCTAAGTCATTTCAGTCTTGAGGAGGTATTACAATTAGCCCAACGTTATCAACTCACCTGGGAAAATCAGGAAAAAGTCAAACAATTGATGGAGCTAGTGGGAGGACACCCGGCTTTGGTACAAACTGCCCTCTACTATCTCAGTCGGGAGGAAATAACCATGACGCAAATATTAACCAGTGCCACCTCCCTCACGGGGATTTATGCCCATCACCTGCGGCGCCATTGGGCGGTATTAGAACAACAGCCTGAACTAGCAAAAGCCCTCGATCGGGTGATGAGCGCGGTGGAACCCGTACAATTAGACCCAATTCTCGCTTACAAACTCAGCAGTATGGGGCTACTCAAACAATCGGGAGATAAAGTAGTACCCGGCTATGAATTGTATCGACGCTATTTTTTAGAGGTGAAATCCTCTATCAGTTATCAGTAAACAGTAATCAGTTATCAGTGAGGGTGTAGGGTGTGGGAAGTGGGGAGAACAAAGCTGCCTTTTGCATGAGTGCCTTTTGAACCTAGTAAATCAATTTTGTACGATTACTTATGAATATGTCAATCAAAGATACTGTCCAAAATACTGTCAACGTTAGTAATTTTAGTCGCTCGCAACTCGGTCGGCCGGATGAGAACAATTTATATAAGGCAGTCGCCACAATTACCGAGGGACATTGGCCGGAAAATCTGTCGGGATACGTTTTTATCGTCTGTCCTTTTCATAGAAAAAATGACCGTCATTTGTTCTCTGGCGAAGGTGTAATTATTAGATGGGACTTGCAAGGGAAAAATAATCAAGTTAACGTTTACAGTAAAAAACTAAAAACTTGGGATAGTTTTTGGCGAAAAGTTTTACCGATATTTAATATTAGTCAAGCCACTTTTCCAGCAGTGGTCAGCATTTTAGGTTCTTCGGAAATAGCGAATACTGCTATGGTTAAACTAGAAAAAGTTGCCGAAGATAAACAACTAGAAGAAACCAGATTAATCCTCACTGCCGATGCGGGACGTTACTGGGAAGTGGATCCCGTTTCCCTGGATACTATCACTCCGATTGGTTATTTTGACCAACATCTTGTTTCCGTACCTTTATCTTTTTTCCCAGTCCTAGAAAATACCGCTCACCCCTTCTACGACAAAAAGACCAAAGAATTTATCACCTGTGAATTAAAGCTAAAACTTGTATCGGGAGGTATGTTAAAAGATTTAGATAAATCGGTGTATATTGTTCTTTGGGATCAACAAAAACAACTTAAACCCTGGAAACTACAGGGAACTATCCTCGATGGTAGTCCCCATTCGGTCATCGTTACCGAAGATTATATCATGATTCCCGATATGCCTTTTCAGATGGGAGTAGCCAAACTATTAGGTATCAGAATCAGGCCCGAAGAAACCTATCCGAAAACTCAAATTTATCTGGTTAAACGTCAAGACCTCAAGGAAGAAGAAACCAGCGTTCCCTCGCGATTAATTACCTTCAATGGCGACAGTTATCACTTCCTTTGTAGTTACCATAGTACCAACGGTCAAATTCAGATTGTGGCTATCCAAAATGCCACTATTAGTTTAACCGAAGCGATCGAAAAAGACGATATCCAACATTTTACCGGTCAGAGTTATCCCCCCGAATACCACGGCATCCCCTGGATGTTTTCCTTTGACGTCGGAGTGCTGCGCAAAGTGGTTATCGAAGATGCCAGGGTGATGAGCGAACAAGCTTTCATCCATCCGGGTTGGTTCTGTACCAGTCTCTACACCGCCGACCCGCGGGAATCGGAACAGGGATACAGTGCCGTTTATCAAATCTATCTCGGTTATGTGCGCGAATTAATCTGTCGTCGTCAGTATATGGATTGTCGCGACCAAAGTAATCGCATCCTCAGCGATGCCGAACTTCCCTGTCATGACTTGCCCTCGGTATTAGCCAAGGTTCCCTTTGATAAGGATTGGAATCAGTTAACTGAACAGATTAGGCAAGAAAAAAATGCCAGTGATACTCATGTATCACATTTAGGTCGGGGACTACTGGATTTTTATGTTTGTCCTGATGGCTATATTTTAGATAGCATTCAGTTTATTCCCCAAGAACAGGCCTATCTATTGACGACGGTTTTAACCCCGACCAGAGTATTAGAAGCTTGGTTATTTAACCCTGACAATCTCAAGGACGGACCGATTGCTAAACTGAGCTTGCCGGAAGATGTTCACTTTGGCTTGACCTTGCATTCCGAGTATTTCGAGCAGGTGGTCTCTTCTCCCCGTCCTTCCGTCTCACAGGTAAATCGAGTTCTTTCAGCCTTGCGGAGTCTTGTCTTGGTTCCCGTAGAATTTTTCTTGGGGAGACCCGCAGCCGTTTACAATCGCCAAGTAAAAAAATGATTGTTCTCAAAGGATACGACATTCTTGCCCAGGTTTACGAAAGCGTTAACTCAGAAGTCTATCGGGCCATTCGCACCGTCGATAATCAACCGGTTATGCTCAAAATCCTCAAGCAAGAATATCCCACCACCCAAGAACTAACCCACTACAAACAGGAGTATAAAACCATCTGCGGTCTGAACTTCGAGGGGGCGATTAAAGCCTATGGTTTAGAAACCTACCGCAGAACTCCCGTGATTATTTTGGAAGATTTCGGGGGTATATCCTTAAAAAAATGGCTAGAGGGCAAACCCCTGGCCTTAAGGGACTTTTTAAGCCTTGCACCCCGAATAGTGGCTAATTTAGAGAAAATTCACAACGCCAAGGTTATTCACAAAGATATTAATCCTGCCAATATAGTTCTTAACCCCGAAACCGGACAAATTAAAATCATCGATTTTGGCATTGCCAGCGTCCTGCGGCGGGAAAATCCGGGGCTAAAAAATCCCAACGTCCTTGAGGGGACTTTAGCCTATATTTCTCCCGAACAAACCGGACGGATGAATCGCAGTCTCGATTACCGCACGGATTTTTATTCCTTGGGCGTTAGCTTCTACGAACTTCTCACCGGACAATTACCTTTTCGGGCTAAAGATGCTTTGGAATTAGTTCACTGTCATCTGGCAAAACAACCTTTGGAGATTAATAGTCTCGTCAGGGAGAAAATTCCCCCGGTGGTGGAGGCAATCATCATGAAACTGATGGCTAAAACCCCCGAGGAACGATACCAAAGTGCCTACGGTATTCGAGCAGATTTAGAAGAATGTTTAAGACAACTAGAAACAACGGGTAAAATTGAGGATTTTGTCATCGCTAGGCAAGATCTAGCCAATCAGTTCCAAATTCCCCAAAAACTCTACGGTAGGGAGGCGGAAATCGCCACTCTCCTCACTGCTTTTCAACGGGTAGCCACGGCGGATAAAAACTCCTCTCACACCGAACTGATGCTAGTTACGGGTTATTCTGGCATGGGTAAAACCACCCTGGTTAGGGAAATTTATCAGCCAATTACTGAAAAACGCGGCTTTTTTATCTCTGGTAAATTTGACCAATTTCAGCGCGATATTCCCTATGCTGCCGTGATTAGCGCTTTGACTCATCTCGTCAAGCAACTTTTGGGGGAAAGTCAACCACAACTGCAACTATGGCGACAAAAACTCCTCAAGTCTTTGGGGACGAATGCACGGGTTATTATTGACGTGATTCCCCAACTAGAATTAATTATCGGTCCACAACCAGAGGTGTTACAATTAGGAGCGATCGCTACTCAAAATCGCTTTAATTTAGTCTTTAAAAATTTTATTCGGGTCTTTTGTTCCCCGGAACATCCTCTGGTCATCTTTCTCGATGATTTGCAATGGGCAGACTTGGCTAGTCTCCAGTTAATAGAATTAATTATGCTCGATGGCGATATGGACTATTTGTTTTTAATTGGCTCCTATCGCAGTAATGAAATTAATTCCACCCATCCCCTAACCGCTACCCTGGATAAATTAGAGCAGGGGGGCATAATTATCAATCAAGTTATTTTAAAACCTCTGGGGCTTGAACAGGTCAATCAGTTAATTGCAGAGACATTAAATCATTCACCAGAATATGTGCAATCTTTGGCCGCTTTAGTCTGGCAAAAAACCCACGGTAATCCTTTTTTTGTCAATGAATTTCTCAAAACCATCTACTGGGAAAATTTGCTATTTTTCCAACCGGGGCAGGAAACAACCACTAAAACCGACAATAATAGGGGCTATTGGCAATGGCATCTCGGTCAAATTCAAAGGATTGGCAGTACCGATAATCTGATTCAATTTATGATGGGCAAAATGCAGAAATTGCCTCCCGAAACCCAAGAAGTCTTAAGTTTAGCAGCCTGTCTTGGGGCAGAATTTAATTTATACATTCTGGCAATAATCTCTGAGAAATCACCTTCAGAACTTTTACCAATTTTAACTTCTAGTAGCGAAGCTGGTTTAATTATTCCCCTCTCCGAATTAGATGAACAATTACTGATTCAAGAATATAAATTTGCTCATGATCGTATTCAACAAGGAGCTTACGCTCTCATCGAAGACAGCAAAAAAGCTTTAATTCATTTGAAAATTGGTCGCCTACTTTGGCAGCATACTGCCACCAATGAATTAGCGGAAAAGATTTTTAAAATAGTCGATCATCTCAATCTTGGTTATCAACTAATTAGCGAGGAAAAAGAACGAGAGTCAGTGGCTAACTTGAATTTACTAGCAGCCCAAAAGGCAAAAGCCGCTAATGCCCAAACTGGAGCCTTAAAATATATTAAAATCGCTCAAAAACTTCTCAAAAAATCAAGCTGTAAAAATAACTATCAACTGACTTTAAATATTTATTCTGAAGCCACAGAAATCGCCTATTTAAGTGGTAACTTTGAGCAGATGCAACGCTGGGCTAATCTCGTATTAAAACAGGCAAAAACCACCCTAGATAAGGTGAAAGTTTATGAAGTAATCATCGAAGCGTATCACGCCCAAAATCACGAACTAAAAGCGGTACAAATTGGCTTATCTGTCCTCAAAAGCTTAGATTTCGAGATTCCTGAATCCTTACAATCATCAGATATTCAAAAAGAACTAACTAAAACCAGGCAAAAATTAGCGGGGCAAAATATCGAAGATTTAAGTAATTTACCGCCGATAAATGAGGAAGAAAAATTAGCAATCATGAAGATAGCGGCTGCCATATTTTCTCCTGTTTTTATTGCCGCACCTCATCTCTTAACCATCCTAGTATCAAAACAGGTTAACTTATCAATTCAGTACGGCAATAGTTATCTAGCGGCTTTTACCTATGTTAATTATGGCTTAATTCTTTGTGGTCTTTTAGAAGATTGGGAAACGGGTTATCAATTTGGGAAATTGGCTTTAAACATTGCCGATAAATTTCATGCCAAAGCCCTGATGCCGAAAATAATTGCCGTCTTTTCCACCACTATTAGTATCTGGAAAGAACCGATTAAAAATTCCCTGTCCTTGTTAAAATCTTCCTATCAAACTGGTTTAGAAATGGGTGATCTATACTACGGAACAACCTGCGCCTATCTTTACTGTTTTCATTCCGCCTTTATCGGACAGGAATTAACCGAATTAGCTGGAGAAATAGCTAACTATGATCTGGCTTTTGTTAAGCTCAAACAAGAAAACACCCGCAACTATCTAAAAATCTACGGTCAAACAGTTTTAAATCTGCTGGGGCGCTCGGAAAATCCCGGTCATTTAGAAGGACAGTACTATCAAGAAACTCTTATGTTACCGTACCATGTAGAGGCTAATGATCTCTACGGTCTCTGTGCTTTATTTGTTAATAAATTATACCTTTGTTATCTATTTGGACAGTACGAACAAGCCATTGAAAATGCTAACCAAGCCCAAAAATATCTGGGAGGAGCTACCGCTACTTTCTTGATTCCTCTGCATAATGTCTATGATTCCCTCGCCCATTTAGCTATTTATAATCATCTGGACAATGACCAAAAACAGCAAGTATTAGAACGAGTGACGAATAATCAGAAAAAGCAACAGGAATGGGCGAATCAAGCACCCTCTAACTATCTCCATAAATTTTATTTAGTGCAAGCGGAAAAGGAGCGAGTGCAGCAATCTTATCTAGAAGCCATAGAAAACTACGATCTAGCCATCGCTAAAGCCAAGGAAAATGAATATATTAATGAAGAAGCACTAGCTAACGAACTAGCGGCGAAATTCTATCTCGATTGGGGTAAAGTAAAAATTGCCAAAACCTACATCAATGAAGCTGCTTATCTCTATTCTCTTTGGGGAGCAACAGCTAAAGTCAAAGATATAGAAAGCCGTTATTCTCAGTTAATGGTCAATAATTATGGTTCCAATTCCCTGACCGAAACTAGGAAAACTACCACCAGAAAAAATTCAGTTAGTCATGCGGGAGAACTGTTAGATTTAGCCACGATTATGAAGGCATCCCAAGCCATTTCTAGCGAGATAGTTTTAGATAAATTACTCGCCACCCTGATGAAAATTCTCATCGAAAATGCTGGGGCGCAGCTGGGCTATCTTATCCTAGAAAGCGGCGGACAACTATTGATCGAAGCCTCCGGTTCCGTGCAGGAAGATGGGGTGACAGTCTTTAAATCTAATGCCATCGAAGAACATCTTCCCGTCTCAATTATTAACTATGTAGCCCGGAGCGGTCAAACCGTTCTTAATAACGATGCCGCCCATCACGGCAATTTTAGCAACGATCCCTATATTAAAACCCATCAAACCAAATCGCTGCTCTGCACACCCCTCCTCGACCAAGGACAACTACGGGGAATTGTCTATCTAGAAAATAATCTCACCGTCGGGGCTTTTACCCAAGAAAGATTGGAAGTGCTGCAACTGCTCTCCAGCCAAGCGGCGATCGCAATTACTAACGCCAAACTCTACGCCGAAATCAAAGCTAAACAGAGACAACTAGCGCAATTTTTAGAAGCCATGCCAGTGGGGGTATTTGTTCTGGATGCCGACAGTCAACCCTATTATGCCAATCAAACCGCCCAAGAGATTTTAGGAAAAGGGATAGTTAATATCACCACGGCTAATCAGTTGGGGAAAACCTATCAGTTATATCAAGCTGGAACCGATCGATTGTATCCCACCGAAGACCAGCCGATTGTCCGAGCTTTAAGGGGGGAAAAAAACACGATGGATGATCTAGAAATTCACCAAGGAGAGAAGATTATTCCCCTAGAAGTGTATGCCACGCCCGTTTTTGACGAAAAAGGAGAAATTATCTATGCGATCACCGCTTTTACCGATATTAGCGAACGAAAACAGGCGGAAGCGGAACGGATTCGCTTTACCGAAGAATTAGCCGAGTATAGCCGCACCCTAGAACAGAAAGTGCAGGAGCGCACCCTAGAACTCAGCCAAACCCTAGAAATTCTCAAGGCCACCCAAGCCGAATTACTATTTGAAAATGAACTGCTCAGAAGTAGCGAAGAATCTAGCACCTTTGACTACCAAGTGGGGGGCAGTTTGCCCATGGATGCCCCCACCTACGTGGTCCGCGCCGCCGACCGTTATCTCTATAAAGCCCTCAAACGCGGCGATTTTTGCTATGTTCTCAATCCCCGTCAAATGGGTAAGTCTAGTTTAATGGTACGCATGATCGACCACCTCCAACACGAGGGGGTCTGTTGCGCTCCCATTGATTTAACCCGCATCGGCAGCGAAAATGTCACTCCCGACCAATGGTACAAGGGGATAGCCTTCGAGTTAGGGCGACGTTTTGGACTGCTCAAAAGGGTCAATCTCAAAGCTTGGTGGCAAGAACGGGAAGATGTCTCGGCAGTACAGCGCTTGGGCGAATTTATCGAAGAAGTGTTATTGCTGGAAGTGGGGATCGTGGAAGGTTCTCCCCCGAAACCGATCGCGATTTTTATTGATGAAATTGATAGCGTTTTGGGCTTAAATTTTGCGGTTAATGACTTTTTTGCCCTGATTCGTTCCTGCTATAACCAGCGTGGTTTTAACCCGCTCTATCGGCGTTTGACCTTCGCTTTCTTCGGTGTTGTCACCCCCTCCGATTTAATTACCGACCACCAAATCACCCCTTTTAATATCGGTCATTCGATTCAATTGGAGGGTTTTAAGGAACACGAAGCCCAGCCTTTACTGCGCGGATTGGCCGAGAAAGTCAGTAACCCGCAAACTGTCTTAAAAGAAGTCTTTGCTTGGACAAACGGTCAACCTTTTCTGACCCAAAAACTCTGTCAGTTAATTCGCACCGCTGCCTCACCGATTCCCCCCAATGGTGAGGCCCCCTGGATTGAGGACTTAGTACAGAAGAAGATCATTGACAATTGGGAGGCTCAGGATGAACCGGAACATCTGCGCACTATTCGCGATCGGCTCCTCAACAGTCATCGCTCCCAGTTGCTCCTGAGACTCTATGAACGGATTTTAAGGGAAAAGGAGGTGATTGCCGAGGATAGCCCCCCAGAAAAAGAGTTACTTTTATCGGGGTTAGTGGTCAAAGACCAAGGCCGGCTGCGGGTTCATAATCCCATCTATCAAGCAATCTTTAACCTCCATTGGCTGACCCTGGCAAAATCAACCTAATGGGACTTAGACAAAAAACAAATCGAGAAAAGCCTCAACTCCAATCCCCGCTTGGGATTTACTTCGAGAAGCCCAAAATCGCTGAAACCCAGATAGATCAAGGAAAATCATAAATCGAGGTTAACCCTTTGTCCCGTAATGGTTTGAGCCTTTTTTGCTGACCGAAAACGCCTAAGTCCCACTAAGACTAAATCCTGTTTAAAAGGCATAGGATAGTGGGAAGTTGTGGAACAATACCCAACTGGGTTTTTAAAGTTGGATTGGGAGTTAATCAAACTATTAAAAACGGATTTGCTATTACACCCGAAGCAATCGCCGATTTAGCAGCACTCGCTCCTATCATTCCAGAGACCAAAACCCTTGAAGTCCCCAAAAACTCCAAAATCTGAATCGCTAGTTGGAGTTGGCTGAATAAATCTAAAAACCTTGTTGGATAAGACTTTTAGACTTTTTTTCCCTCAAAAAGTGCCAGCCATTGCGGGGATCGGGGGGAAAATTCCGGGACTTTTTCCCTGAAAATTAGGTAATTGACCCCCTCAAAATCGGTAAAACCCCACACCCCCCCTGCCCCTAGGGTTGATTCATTTAAATTAAGTACAGCGGATTTTGAGTCAATAAATTTGACTGAAGATTCTCAAGTTTATCTTTTTCTAACCAAAAGAATCAGTCACAATAACTAATCTTTAATCCTCTGCCAAATTTATTATGAATAAATTGATAAAGCTTGTTCCCAAGCCAC
>NZ_JACJSW010000170.1:0-2630 GCF_014698375.1 Microcystis flos-aquae FACHB-1344
ATAGGTTTACTAAGTTGTGGAAGTCGCGAGTAGTTGACCGCACCCTTAATTTAATGGCTACGGCTGCGGCTATTCATAATGCGGTCATGCTTTCTCGAAACATTGGTTCGACTTTAATTTCCACTTTAGGTAATGCTTTAAGCATTATCGGCATTAAAGACGGTGATGAAGTTGCTCAAAATTTCTCTACAGTTATCGGCGATGGAATTGAAAATATTATTAAAGGACTAATAGGAACTGAAAATTACACTACCTTAAGTGAAACATGGGCAAAGGCAAATAGGATTTATCAAAGTGCAATTAATATTTATCAGTTAATGACTGATTCGCTTTTTGGTATCACATCAGGATTAGAGCAAACCGCCAAATATACTGGAAAAATTGGCAATGCTTTAAGGAAGTCCGGAGCGGTTTTAGAAGATTCCTATAATTGGATGAGCGAACAATTCAACTTTTCTAGTGGCAAAAATAGAAAAATTGATCGAGTGATTCAGGGGCTACAGCAAGCGAGTGAGATTGCATCAGACCTAGAAAGCATAACCTCGGAATTTAGATCAGTAACTGAAAATGTAGCCGAAATTAAAACACAAATAGACACAATTAAAGGAGAAGTTGAGGTAAAAGAAGAAGACAAAAAAGATAAAGAAACTAAAGGTAAAGAAGATTCGCAATCCCCCTCTATTAACAAATCTGACTTAATTAAACCTAATTGATCCATCCATTATGACTACTCCCTCTAACCTTAACGAATTTGAACACTTGCAAAGCACTATTTTAAGAGTTCATAACCAAATAGTGCGAGAGGAGTTTAGTGATATTACAGGCGATGATTTAGATTTAGCCGTTCCTCGGTCTTCGTTGCGTTGGGCTTGTTTGCTCAAGGATAACGATACTTGTGATATGATGATTCAGCGTTTTTTATTATTTTATTTTACCCTAAGACGGGCGCAAGATTTACAGCAGCCGTTTTATGGTATTCCCTTAGATGATTTACACGCTTCAAGGAAATTTAAACCTCAAGTTACCTTATATTTCAAAGAAGATCAGAATGAGGTAGAGGACGATTCCCGTCCAACTTGGGGAGAGATTTCTTTTAGGTTGATGAATGAATCTAGCACCACAATAACAAGAACAGAATTAACTACTTTAGCCAACAAAATCAAGACAGAGTTTGGAGCCGCTAACGGATATGTCTGGAAAAAAGGAAGAAAATTATACTCTTATACCGAGAAAGATAAGGGCTATCAATTACAGTTACTTTGTCGAGATGAGGCTACAGCTAAAGAGTTGATTAATAAAATTTTAGACTTACAAAATGATAATCCTGATTGGAAGTTTTTAAAGTCTAACATTGCCGACAATGAAAATGAATCTTTTCCCTATAATCCCGGTAATCAGACAATTTTAGGGAAAAGCCGCCGCAAACCCCGCCGTCGTCCCATGGTTGATGTGCGCTTCCAGTACGCCACGGCTACCATTTGGGGGGTGAACAAGCCGATCGCTCTCTACGATCGCTCGTTTGCCTTCCTTGATGCTCTTGTCGATGAGTTTCCCTAGTATTCACGGATAGTCTATACCCTTCCGTCGAGTCGTATTGGCTGGAAGCCTTGCTATAACTGAATTATTGGATTCACCGAGAGCGGCATAATTACTGTACTAAGCGGATAATATGGCAAGAAAAAGATTTTCAGATTTAGAACGAGTGTACACTGCTTTAAAGCTGGGAAAGGTTGACCCTAGCACCCTTCCACAGAATCTAGACTTTGTTAAATATGCAAAATGGCGTGAAGGCGACGGACCGGAGCGAAATATAGTTAGACCTCCCCTAAACGGAGAGGTTGAAGTTGGCGTCAATGCTTTTGGATATCCATTTAATAACGACAAAGGTAAGATAAAAATTTCCATATCTGGTCGCTCAAATGCTTTCTTAAATGGATTTGGTCCTAAGACTAAATTTGGAGTTATTAATACTGGACTAAACGACTATCAAAGAGTTTCTAGCTTTGTTTCAGCGAAAGCTCGCATCGCTACAATAGTCTCAGCTAAAACCCCTAAGTCAAAAATTACTGGGCGAAAATATAAAACTAGAACTGGGACATCTTACACGGTTCCCATGGGGCGAACTGACTCGACGAAACAGTATCAAGAGCAAATTAACGAGATTTTAGCCGATGCCGTTTTTAGCGGTTCTAGTGCCACTCATACGGTAAGTTTTGATCCAGAGGAGTTCCGCCGTGATTAATTCTCTTTTACCTGAAATTAGAGAAGGAATGAGGTTGTGGTCTCCTCAAGGGCTAAACGAGGAAGTTTCTTTAGAAGAAACATCAGAAAATTTAATCCTTTGTGGGCAAGCATTAACCGATTTCCTTTCGTTAAAAATTGACCTCACAGACTATCTTGAGATAGTTGAAAGTTGCGGGGTAGATGTCGATGACTATTTAGATGTAATTAGCTTTAACCTGCATGACTTCTTATAACGCAAGTAATTCTAGCAACTGGGAGCCTGTCTGGAGTCAAAGCTTTACCGCAGAACCAGCGCCGGGAAACAGACCAGAATTAGAACGGTATTTTCCTTTGCCAGACATCTCTGTGCCGATTCAGTTAAGTGCTGGTTTACTAGCTTTTTATGC
>NZ_JACJSW010000171.1:0-17012 GCF_014698375.1 Microcystis flos-aquae FACHB-1344
AGGTTTTTCCTCTCACTTTCCCCTAATAATCCTCCTAAATATTGTCTGAAGCCGTTTTTTTGCGCTTCGTTTTTGAAGCAATTGTCAAACCGCCGACACCATCGGTCAAAGCAGGGAGGCATCGCGGCTGGGGTTGTCTCTTTCATCGCCGATTTTTCAACGTAAAGTGCTTACTCTTTAACGATTATACTCGATTTGATCTTTATTTGGCGTTTAAGTCCCAATAACAGTGGCTCACTTTTCTAGGGATGGCTCTATTTCCAATATACGCTTTCATCGGAAATTTTGGGTCTGAAACCCCGCCGTTCTAGGTTGGCTTGACGTTAGAATTAAAAGGCCAGTCTCGAAAACCAAGTGGACGGCGCAGCACCTTGAAAACTCGGCTTAGGGGGTTCCGACCAGAAAAGCTTGGCCGGGTAAAAAGTCGCGCGCAACAAGTACAAGAAGCTATAGGCGGTCAACGTACCGTGGGACACACGGAATCGGGCTTCTGAAATGGGGCGAAAGTCTGTGGACTCTGTGTAAGACAGTACATGGTTTTTTAACTGTGGTATGCGACGGTGGTGGAAGCAGAAACTTAAATCGTGAGGTTTAGGAATCGCCGCACTTTTAGGGCGGCGAGGATGTCAACATCTCATCATTTATTCATCCCAGAGGGAAAATTTGAGGCAAATTGTACTGTATTTAGGGTTGGCTGAATAATGGTAAAACCCTTTTAAAATAAGGCTTTTGACCTGTTAAAATCCGATGTTCATGCTGCGAAAATCCGATTGGGACTCTCAAAAACCTTGCATTATCCCTCTCGTAGTACATAAATTGGTACAAAAAAAGAGGGCAACAAAGCCTGAAACGACCAGCTACTGACTCCTGACTCCTGACTCCTGACTCCTAACCCCACCAACAAACTTTTTGCCGCAAACCCTATTTAAACTGGGTAGGGAGCATTTTAATACAAATGTACAGAACTCGGTAACTCCCCACCCTGTTCACTTAAGTTTCAGCGCCATGATTATAATTAGGGAATGATAGAAATTCTTAGGCAATAGGATCACATCAGTGTTGATAAATCATCTTTTCTTCGGCGCTTTCCTACCCCTTGATACTCTCCTGTCCACCCAGGGGATTATGGTTATGCTTCTGGCCGCTTATGCTTTAGCCATGTGGATGTTTCTGACTAGCGCCCCAAAAGTTCATACAATCATGGTGACAGATTTGGAGACAGCCCGACAATTTTATGAAGGACTTTTAAATTTACCCACGGCCGATGTCCCCCTCCATTACTATTACAATTATGAGCAGACGATGGGCAATAATATAATTGACCCATTTTATATGTCTAGTAATCCGGCTGTGACTACTGCCAACCCTTCTTTGGGAGATCAACCCCAGGGTTTATGGTATCAGTTAAAGAAAAATACCCAACTGCACATCGTTGCTGGAGCAACCGCGGGTTATAAGGATCGTCATCGTCACGTTTGTTTTGATCACGATTGTTTAGAACAAATTCTGATGCGGGTGGAATCACGACGCTTAAAGTATAAAGTTCGTCGCAATAAACCTTTAAATTTTTTGGTCAAAGATAATGCTGATCGCGTGATTGAAATGGCCGAAGTCTCAAATTAGTTAACAGTAATTAGATTGGGGGCAACTATAACGGTAAATAACTAAACTATGAATGCTCAACTGCTCACAATCGTTTTAATTTCTTTAGGGGTAGGTATTGGTTTGGCCATTCTACTCCTGATTTTAGTCAAGTTGAGACGCTGCCACCAACAGGTAAATAGTATTGTCGATCATCACTCTCTCATCGGTTTAATCGGAGTTGTTCAAATCCCCTTCGATAAAAATAGCAAGGGGAAAGTGCGAGTTAATGTCGGGGATAGTCTGATCGATATAGTAGCGATAACGGAAGGGGAAGAACAATTTAATGTCGGGGATCAAGCATTTATCCTCAATTTCCAGGATAATAAAGTTTTAGTCATTGCGGAAAAGTATATCAGAGGCGATTTGTAATTTCTTCTAGACCAAAGGGTAACTAACTATGAATAGTCAAAATAATTCCTATCTCATCCAAATCAATCCCAATCAATACGACAACAATAACAACAGTGCTGGTAATTTATTGTTGAATAGTGTTCCCATTGCTTTATTGATATTTCTGGGGATTGGTGCGATTTGGTTTATCAATGCTTTTTTGTGTATTTGCAAACCCAATGAAGTAGTCATCCTGAGTGGGATGAAACGCAAATCAAAAGATAGACAAGATGTAGGTTATCGAGTGATATCGGGGGGTCGGGCGATTCGTATTCCAATTTTAGAAACCGTTAAACGCATGGATGTCACCACAACCCCGATCAGAATTGAGATTAAAAATGCCTATTCTAAGGGCAATATTCCACTGAATATAGTGGCAATTGCTAACGTGAAAGTTAGTTCTAAACCTGAAATAGTCGGCAATGCGATCGAACGTTTTTTAGATCGAGATCGACAAGAAATTATTCGCGTAGCTAAAGAAACTTTAGAAGGAAACTTGCGGGGTGTAGTCGCAACAATGACCCCCGAACAAGTGAACGAAGATCGCCTAAAATTTGCCGAAAGTATTACCAGTAACGTCAGTCAAGACCTGTTTAAACTCGGTTTAGAAATTGATACTCTCAAAATTCAAAATGTTGCCGATGACGTGGATTATCTTAACTCCCTCGGACGGGAAAGAATCGCTTTAGTCATGCGTGATGCTGAAATTGCCGAATCAAATGCACTCAATGAAGCTGAACAAATAGTTGCGGAATGTGAGGAACAGGCAACCGTAGCTAAAACCCGCGATCAAATTATCATTTTAGAGCAAGAAAACGAATTGAGAAAGTTAAAGGCAAAACTGGAACAACAGGCAAAATCGGAAGAAGAAATAACTATCGCCGCCGCTAAGGAAAAACGTGCTATAGTTGAGGAAAAATTGCAACAGGTCAGAGCAGAATTAGAAAGATTACGTCTCCAAGCAGATCAAGTTTTACCCGCAGAAGCGCAGCAGGAAGCCGAAACTTTCCGCGCTAGAGGACAAGCGGCAATTTTTGAAGAAAATGCTAAAGCTGAAGCCTTGGTTAACGAATTATTCGCGGAAGTCTGGCAAAATACCGGCAGCGAAGCAGAGGCAATTTTCTTGATTCAACAGTTAGAAACTATCCTAGAAGAAGCGATCAAAATTCCTAAACGCTTACACCTCGAGCGAGTTAATATTGTTGATAATGGTGATGGGAAATCCCTCGCTACCCTGATTAAAGTCTATCCCGAAATCGTCAATCAATTCCTCGCCAGTGTCCATCAAACCCTCGGTATTGATGTGGTCGGAACTCTCACCAATAAAATTGAAAAATAGCAGTCAGAAAACATACTAGCCTGATTTTATTGAGTACGGAAGTTATCGATTTATTCCTGCCAATAAATTGTCTTATATTCTGCTTCCTTGCTCCAGTATTGCAGGAATAATAAATGGCGGATAACCTGTTCTAAAAGACTGGCTACAGCATTTTTCTTTTCTTTGCCCAAATCCTCTAATTCCTCGATTAAATGTTCTAAGTCTAGCTGTTGAAATTGATGATTTCTGATTAGGCTAATGGTTTCTCCTAGCCATTGAGAGTCATCAATCTCATAGAGTTGTTTTAATGCGTGAACACCTAGCATAATTGATTGTCTCCATCTTAGAGCAGTGCCATGGTGAGTAAATTTGTAGATAATAATCTTCTCGATTAACTCGATAACATTTCTTTGATTGTTAGGGTCAACAACCTGTTGGTGGGTTTGCTCAATCAAGGATTGAACTTGTTTTGGTGCTTTTTTGGCGCCGATGAGGATAAACTGGAGGATACTGATCCCAAGAGATGATAGATGGGATAACTTTAGATTAGTGCTTATTATTCTCCCCAACATCTCTTCTTCCCTTCTTTTAATTTTCCTTGGTGATCTTCCACATTTCTTAAATAATTTGAACAATCACATCTCTCGATGAATGCTCAAAAAATGCCTCGTCTCTGTGGGCTAAAAATTCAGGCAATTACTCCCTATTCTCTCGCTTGGTCGCACCAGCGATCGCTGGTGGAGGCGAGAATTGCTAATCCTGACTTACCCGATGTGCTGCTGCTGCTGGAACATCCCCCCGTTTACACCCTCGGTAGCGGCTCAGATATTAAGTTTATTAAATTTAATCTTGACAAAACCGACAAAGAAGTGTACAGAATCGAGCGAGGAGGCGAAGTCACCTATCACTGTCCGGGGCAGTTAGTGGGCTATCCGATCCTCAATTTGCGCTATTATCGGCAGGATTTACACTGGTATTTGCGACAATTGGAAGAAGTCATCCTGCAAACTATCGCTATTTATGGATTGTCGGGGGAAAGAATCGCGGGCCTGACGGGGGTATGGGTAGAAGGGTATAAAATAGCGGCGATCGGTATTAAAGTTAGTCATTGGATTACCTATCATGGTTTTGCCATCAATGTTTGTCCAGATTTAAGCGGTTTTGCCGAGATTATTCCCTGTGGGATTGCTAATAAACCCGTGGGCAGTTTACGGCAGTTTCTGCCTAATATTAGTCTTATGCAAGTACAGCAAGATTTATCGAGAGTTTTCGCCTCAGTTTTCGGTGTGGAATTATTTTCTCTTGACAAGGATTAAAATGAGCGATCGCAAAGACCCAGAAAAACTCGCCGCGGAAAATAGGGACGATAACCCCGAAAATAACGGTAAAACCAGTTTATCGCCCCCCGATGCTTCTGAATACGTCTCCTCTTTATCTTCGCGTAATCCCGTGCGTCAGCGCATCCTACTATTAAAAGATCTTCGACCGGGTAATGCGGGGTTACTACTGGCCCCCCTGATGGTGATGACCATCGGCCTGGTCTTTAGCTGGGACTGGTTAGGCTTTTCTGGGGCGATAGTAGCGATATTAATATCTTTACAGGTGATTTTGCCCTCTATTCGCCAGTGGATCGCCCATTATCTCACCCCCTCTGAACGTCAGACGGTTTTTGCCTTTATAGTTTTTATAGCCGCTCTGGCCGGATTAGGGAAATATTTAGGAGTTTACGAGCGCATATTGCGATGGTTAGAGAGTTTTAAATACGATGAGTTTGGTTCCTGGGCCGAGTGGGTGGGGGCCTTGGGGCAGATTATGATCGCCGTGTTAGCCGTCTATGTGGCCTGGGAACAGTACGTTATTTCTAAGGATTTAACCATACAACAAAATCGCATTACCCAACAACAGACGATCGATTCCTATTTTCAGGGGATTTCCGATCTAGCCTTGGATGAGGAGGGATTTTTAGAAGATTGGCCCCAGGAAAGAGCGATCGCAGAAGGTCGCACCGCTTCCATCCTCAGCAGTGTCGATGCCTCTGGAAAAGCGAAAATACTGCGTTTTTTGAGTCAATCGCGGCTATTATCACCGATTAAACGCGATCGTTATCTAGGCAGACCGATTCTAGACGGGGAAGGGGGTTATGCGGAGGATCGAGAGTTCGGTACAAGAGTAGTACAATTGGGGGTAATGTTAGCGGGGTCCGACATTTCTGGGCAGGATTTGCGCTGGACGGATTTAAGCGAAGCGAATATGGTGCGGGCCGATTTAAGTTATAGCGATTTGGTGAAAGCAAATGTATCGCGGACAATTCTCTACGAAGCTAATTTAAGAGGGGCAGATATGAAAGGGATGCGTTTATTTTATGGTTCCCTAGAAAATGCTACCCCCCGCAGTCGTACCGTTCCCCCCAATTATGACACTGGAGAACACACGGGAGCAGTGGTAGAAAATGTCAATTTTACCGGGGTGAAAAACATGAGCGAGGAACAACGTCACTATTGTTGTCGTTGGTGTGGGGAAAAGTCGCGCGCAACCATTCCGGGGGGATGTGGTGATATTGCCAATCTTTTGGGCCGATAAGACACCTCTGGTCAAAATCAAAAATTGTCGTGGTTGGTTAGGAGTCAGTAGTCAGCTTCTGAAGGCAAGGGGCAACAGCGAAAACTCACATCTAACTGTCCCCTGAATTGGAGTCTCGACTAGGAAATTAATTTTGCCAGACTACTTATCCGCTCCCCGATCTTTGGGAGGAATACCGGTTCTTTTGGGAATAATAGCCGAGATCTTATGGGCAAGGTCGGATTTAAACAGAAAACCACTGTAAGCTTGTAAACCGTGTTCGCTCAGATCCAGTCCTCTCAATTCTGCTGCCGTCGATACCCTTAAACCGACGAAAAAATCGATCGCCTTCCATGCTGACCAACTGACAATTACAGTATAAAGACTAACTGCCGCACAGCCCAAAAGTTGCACGAATAGCTGTTTAATTGCCGGTAATCCTCCCCCCAACAGTAATCCCCTCACCGGTCCCTGGCTATAAAAATTAGCCTCGATACCGGCGGCAAATAAAGCTACCGCAAAAGTTCCCCACAAACCACAGACTAGATGTACCGATAGCGCCCCAACCGGATCGTCAATCTGGAGGCGATCGAAGAAATCGACGCTCAAAACCACTAAAATACCGCTGATCATGCCGATAATTGCCGCCCAACCGATCTGTACATAGGGACAGGCAGCGGTAATGGCCACCAAACCACCGAGAATGCCATTGATAATCACCGAGAGGTCGGGTTTACCGAAATAGCGCCAAGCGGTTAGGGTTGCGGCGATGCCGCCGGTGGCCGCCGCCATATTAGTGTTGAGGAGGATACGGGAAATAGCCTCGGGTTCCATCGCCAGGGTGGAACCGGGGTTAAAACCAAACCAACCTAACCAGAGGATAAAACAGCCGAGGGTAGAGAGGGTGAGATTGTGACCGGGTAGTGCCATGGAATTACTGCCTTGATATTTGCCCAGACGCGGCCCCAATAACACTGCCCCGACGAGAGAGGCCCAACCACCGACCGTGTGTACTACCGTAGAACCGGCAAAATCCCAAAAATTGAGCCGCGCTAACCAACCTCCTCCCCAAATCCAGTGACCGGTGATCGGGTAGATAAAAGCCACTAATAGCAGACTAAACAGGAAAAAAGCCAGAAATTTGATTCTTTCGGCCACTGCCCCCGAAACAATCGTGGCCGCAGTGCCGGCAAAGACTAATTGAAAGAAAAATTTAGCCTGTAGAGGTATGCCCGCCCAAGAAAGGGAGGGAAAGATGCCAAGATAGTTGAGACCAGTATTGGGGCTATTATCGGCTCCTAGCACAAAAAAACCGCTAAGACCGACAAAACCGTTACCTTGACTAAACATTAAGCCGAAACCAAAAGACCAAAAAGCGATCGTTGTCAAGGCAAAAACAATTAAGTTTTTGGTTAAGATATTAACGGTATTTTTCGAGCGGCAAAAACCAGACTCTAGCATGGCAAAGCCGGCATTCATAAAAAAGACAAGGCAAGCGGTGAAAATTACCCATAAAGTATCGATTTTCACCCTTAATTCTCGGTATAAAGCCTCGCTATTGTCGCTAGTTGCCGTCTGGGCCACGCTAATTTCTGCTATCACGAGAATTAACAGAATGGCTAAACAGGCGATCGTGGGTATAATTATGGGTGTATTAAGATGATAAGCTGTCTTTTTTGTCATTAAATTGGGAGGTGCTTGCCAAAAATTGATCGATTAGCTAATTAGATTACTCTATTACAGCCTTTCTCGTAAAGGTGAAGCACAGACCAATCGTCGATAATCAAGTATTTCAGATGCAAGAACCAACCTCATGTATCTGAGAAACGCTGTAATTTGCTCATGAAAATATTATCACCCACAACAACCCCCCCTTTTAATTTACTCGGTATCGGTCAACGCGGCGTGGGTAAAACCGTTTTTTTAGCGGGTGGTTACGCCCAATTTCGTGCTGATTCACCGACAAAATCCGCTCCCGATATTCAGAAACTATCGGGATGAGTTAAGCAAAAATCCGCAAGCTCTGGATTGTTTCTCCCCGCTTCCCGCTTCCCATTCTCCTAATAATACCTTTTCAACAGGATTTAGTATTACCCGCCCTTTTAGGGAAAGCGGAATTAAGGAAAGCACCCTCAAATTGTGACAAAAAGCCGGAGAAATTGCCGCCCAAGAACAAAAAGTAGAAATTCACAATCTGGCTAATTCTCTCCCCTAAGATTATCTGACGGTTAGCCCTCTCTGACTCTTATGATTAGAATATCTCCTCATCGGCAAGGGGAGTGTTATAATCAGTGGTATTCATTGCTAATAATTCCCGCAAACTTATGAATCAAAAAGTCTTTATTCTTGCCACTGCTTCCGCTAGTTTATTAGCCCTAGCAGTTACCACTAACTCCGTACAAGCTGCCCCAGAGTCCTTTCATCCTAGTTTCAACACCGAGAACTTAGGTGACATGATTATCGGCAAGACAACCGGCGAAGAAAATCCGATTTTACGTCATCTTAATTGTAGTTGTGCCACCTGCACGCAATCCTTTAACTCCTCACTCAATTGATAATTTTCCACCCCAACGATCCTGGGGTATAAAAGTCCGCTCTAGATTAATTTTTGCCACGGGTTCTGTGAGGGTAAATTCTCCCGATTCGATTAGTGCTTTTAATTCTAAAGCGGCTTCCCGGGACAGAGAAATACTGGCCAAAGGAGCCACCCTAACACTTTTTCCCTCGATCATAATCCGACCGCTTTTTAGTTTAGCGTAGGTGATTAAACCAAAGGTAGGACGGACTCGCCGGGGAATAGAAAAATCCACCACTGGAGCGACAATTTCCTCATCTTTTACCGCACAATGTCGAACGATTTCCTCGCTTAAAATTGGAATCGGTACTGCTACCCCTAACATTAAAGAAGCCCCATAATTTTTGAAATAACAACCCCGCACCCAGCGAGCATTCATTTGTTTAGCATCACCAATTAAGGCTAAGGTGGAAGCCGGTCCAATAGGAGTTCGATTTTGTAGGCGTTTTTGCAGGGGAAAATGTTGGGTTCCTTCCCAGGCAATATAACCGATTCCTCCTCCTAAAAAAAGGCGCGTACCGATGCCTATAGCCTCTAAATCGGGGTCATTTAACAGGGGAGAAATTGCCCCGGGGTTAGAATACACTGCATTACCTAATCGCGGCTGTAGTGGTCCCAAATAAGTATATAAAGTCCGCTCTCCCCCATTGACTCCGACGATAAAATTCTGGTAGAGATTGCGAGGATTAAAAAGATAAAATTGATTGATAGTCTCCTTAGAAATAATCGTTTCAAAAGAAGTGCGAGGATAACAATCGGTAGCCTGACCGACAGCGCGCAATTGAATCGATTTTCCAGCGATTAAATCCTCAATAATATGTCCGCCGCCCCTTTCGGGATTTTCTCCCTCTAAATTCTCATTTTTGGCCGCTAGATCACTAATAGCGCTGGCTCCTAAATATAAATCCACCGCCCCAAAACCAGCATAAGCAGGAATCCCATCTAACCAACATTGACGAATTTTTATCGGCGGATCCGTCTGACCTAAATTAATAATTGCCCCCGAAGATTCCATCGGTTCAAAAGTTCCCGTACAAACCACATCTACTTGGGAAAAAACCTCCTTAATTCCCATCTCGCTCACGCGGCTTTTTAATTCCTCTACTGTCCAGACTACAGCCGTTTTTTTAGCAATTTTGTCGTTGATTTCAGCGATTGTTCTCATAAGAAAAATTGGTCAGATGGGGGTTAGGGAGCTTGTTGCTGTTATCAGTAAACAGTTATCAGATTTGAGTTTTCAGTGAGTGGTATTAACTGAGCAGTATTAAATGGCCGTAACAGTGCTGTCTTTTCACTGATTACTGATTACTGATGACTGATCACTGTTATAAGATAAAAAAGGGAAAATTTACGATCGAAGCTTTTCTATGACAGTTACACCCGTTCCGGCCTCCTTTAATCCTGTTTCTGGTCTAGTTAACCGTATTCTCGGCATAAAACCGCTTTTTGACATCGCTCGCTATCAGGCCCGCAATATGATGATTAAAAGAGCCGAAAAACTAGGCGTACCTTGGCGGGAAACCGTCAAACAATGGCAACAACGGGATTGGAGTCAGGAACTGCAAGCGGTAGAAAATCCCGATCTCGTCTATCCCGAATACTACGTTTGTTCTTTCCACGCTTACGAAAAGGGCAATTTAGACTGGTTGCCAGCCTTTGAGGTAGAATCTGCCGCCTATGCTGTCCATTCTACCATCTGGCCCGGGGCGGGGATGGACGGCGATCCGCGATTGCGGCGGGAATATCACCGGATATTAAAAGAGCAAATCAAGGCAGAAATTAACGATATTGTCGATTTAGGCTGTAGTGTCGGCATGAGCAGCTTCGCACTGCAAGATACTTATCCTCAAGCCCGGGTAACTGGGTTAGATCTCTCTCCCTACTATTTAGCCGTTGCCCAATACCAAGCTCAACAAAAACAAAAGACGATTCAATGGCAACACGCGGCTGCGGAAAAAACTCAATTACCCAGTCAGTCCTACGATCTGGTATCGTCGTTTTTAATGTTCCACGAACTACCCCAACAGGCTACTAGAGAAATTTTCGCCGAAGCGCGTCGTTTATTGCGATCGGGGGGTTATTTGACGCTGATGGATATGAATCCGCGCTCGGAAATTTATCGAAAAATGCCCCCTTATGTCCTAACCTTACTCAAGAGTACCGAACCCTATCTCGATCAATATTTTACTCTCGATATCGAACAGGCATTAGTTGAAGCGGGGTTTCAAGCACCGATCATTACCCCCACCAGTCCCCGACACCGGGCGATTGTTGCGCGGGTTTCCGAATCATAATTTTGAGGTAATCAATGAAGATAATTTTTCGTCAAAGCTGGACAAAGATATTAACTATTGTCCCTCTCTTCCTGTTAATTTTTGCCAGCAAAACCCTTGCCCATCATGCCATGGGAGGGCAAACTCCTGATAATTTTTTGAACGGATTTTTATCGGGTTTAGCTCACCCGGTTATCGGTTTAGATCATTTAGCTTTTGTGGTGGCTAGTGGTTTAATTGCTGTGGGTATGGAACAGGGTTTATTAATTCCGATCGCTTTTGCGATTGCCACTTTAATCGGGACGGGGATTCATTTACAGGGAATAAGTTTACTTTTTCCTGAAGGAATTATTGCCCTTTCTGTGGTAATTTTTGGCGTGATTTTAACCCTGAAAAAAGGTTTACAAAATCATTCTAATCTCTATACGATCGCTCTGGCAACTTTGGCAATGATCGCGGGAATTTTCCACGGTTATGCCTACGGAGAATCAATTATCGGGGCGCGAGTTGCCGCTTTAGTTGCCTATTTAATTGGTTTTACCGTGATTCAATTAGCGATCGCATCTGGTGCTTTTTTCCTTGGCAGTGTCATTAAGGAAAAATTAGCCAAGCAAGCGACTCTAATTAGTAAGTTCATCGGATTGGCAATTATGGCGATCGGTACAACTTTTTTAGTGGGAATTAAGTAGGGTCTGCTGAAAAAGTTTGTTGGTGGGGGCAGGGTGTGGGGTGTGGGGGTGTGGGGTGTAGGGTTTTACCGATTTTGAGGTAGTCAGTTACCTAATTTTCAGGGAAAAAGTACCTGAATTTTACCCCCGATCCCTCCAATGGTCGGCACTTTTTGAGGTCAAAAAAGTCTAAAAGCCTCATCCAACAAGGTTTTTAGATTTATTCAGCAAGCCCTAAGTAAATTAATCTCGATGGGGCTAATTATTAATGGCTCTCTTGAGGTTATGAGATCGAAGAAAGGGCGTACAATATACGCCCCTACCAAACAAGTACGGGAAAGGCACTAATCCTAATTCCTATGCCTACTATTTTTTTAGGTTTCAGAGGGGAAGTAACCAAACAGTTTTTTATAATCAGAGGCCAGATATCCTCGGTGAAAAAAACCTAATTCTTCAGCAATTTCATAAACTAATTTTGTCTGATTATTTTGGTTAAGAGATTGATGTAAAGCATTAAGACGAAGCAATTTAAAATAATTGTAAGGAGACATTTGATAGAAGTCTTTAAATATATATTCTAAGGTGCGTTGACTTACTTTTAATTCTTGACAAATCGCTGGAATAGTCAGATCAGAACGCAGATTTTTTCTCATCATTTCTTCTGCTTTTTTGAGAATAGAGGTGCGTCTGATAGTGTTTTTAGGAGTTTTAATATCTTTGGTTACTGCTAAAGTCAAAAGAAAATCTTTGACAATTTCTTCTTTTAATTTTTGCTTGAAAAAATTTAATCTTAATGCTTTTCTTTGCCCAGATATTTGTTGACGATCTAAATTAAATAGCATTCGATAAAGTTGATGACAAGATTGTTGGAGATGACGAATTTTTTCCGATGGGCAAATCACAACAGAAGAAGCGGAAGAATTTAAAAACTTTTTCGCTTCTGGTAGCTCTAAATTTTGGCACAATTGTTGCAGATAATTATCATGAACGTAAAGCTGAAAACGATTGGAAAAGGGATGTTGAAAAATGGAAATTTCTGATTTAGGGGGGACAATCCCAAGATAGTTATTTTCTAATGAATACAAATTTTGGAAGAAGACAGAATTCACCTGAATAGGAATCGCAAAAACCCACATTTTAGAATGGACTACTCCCACAAGATTTATTAAACAATTACGTTGCGATAATTCTAACATCACTTCATCGATGATGATCCTTGAAAGATACCCTTCAAAATGATCACCACTGAGTTGTAAAGCATCTCCGTTGACAAATTCTCGATTCTGAAAATAGCGAGAAAAGTCACAAAAATATTCACTTTTAAAGGTTAATTCCTGAGAATCAATTAAAATGTCGGTTTTACTGTCAAAAATAAACATCTATATATAACTATTTGGTTATTGAGTAAAATCAAAATTTTTTTTGCCCATCAATTTAAAAACTTGCGTTTTTTGGATCATCTTAGCATAGAGGACTGAGTAGTATGAGTTACAGCAGAGTTGATTTGTTAATTTTGTCCATCAGTGTAACTCCAGTTAAATCTCTCACTTTTTTCCGTTATCAATTACCAAGGAGATTTCGATGGCTAAACAATATATGCCCCTTGAAGATTGCTCTGGGGCTGCGGTAGTGGGTGGAGAAATTCCTCAATTACGTCCCCCGGCATTTTCTGATAACTCAAAATATACCACATTTACCTATACCTATTATCCAGAGGGATTGGAAATTTCCGATAGCTATATCTCTTATCCAGGAGAATCAGAAATTTCCGAAGCCCTTGCCAGGGAAATCACTACGTTCGCCGTTCCCCCGACAAATTATGCAGAGGGATTGGAAATTTCCGATAGCTATATCTATTATCCAGGAGGATCGGAAATTTCCGAAGCTGTTGTTCCTAATATTAGCACTCGTCTCTTCTATGCGCTCAAAGCAATCATAGCATTTTTCATCAGAATGAGCCATGGGCAAGGGGCTTAAACCCTTTGTTGGCAAAACTTGTCGATACCTCAGTAACGTGAAAAGCGCTATAACTACACATCTAAGCCGCCGACATCGTCTTCATCATCAGGAGGGGCTGTAACATTCAGCGTTAATCAAGGAGACCCGATCATAAACTTACTAGGCGGCTCCGGTGGTAAAGAATTTTATGAGGGTGTAATATTGCCAAATGGAGATCTAAAAACTAACTGGCAACTGACTCCTTTTATGAACCTCGCCGTCGTTACCAATTATATTTTTGGTTTCGTCCTCATCGTTTTTGGCAGCAATAGTGCGATCGCAGATTGTGTAGAGAGTTTGTAGGGTGGGCAATGCCCACCTTACTTCAAGGTAAAATAGAGCTAAGGAAGTTAGTAGAGAGAGAATGCTATTTTGCCAGCTATGAGCCAAACTTTACCTAAAACTGTTAATTTCGAGGAATTCGTCCTTTGGCTGCCTGAAAATTCGGGAGTGCGTTATGAGCTACACAAGGGAAATATTATTGAAATGGCACAACCCGCAGGAGAAAACGAGGAAATCAAAGGATTTTTAACTGTTAAACTCAGTGGAATAATTGATAGACTAGGGCTTCCTTATTTAATTCCTAACCAAGCGATTGTCAGACCTGCTGGTAAAAATTCTGGTTATTTTCCCGATGTATTAGTGCTAAATCGAACCAAGCTCGCTCAGGAAAAATTATGGAAAAAAGAATCAATCCTTAGGGATGGTGCATCTATCCCTCTGATCATTGAAGTGGTATCGACTAACTGGCGTGATGATTACTACTTAAAATTTGCTGATTATGAAGAAATGGGTATTCCTGAATATTGGATTGTCGATTATGCAGCCTTGGGTGGGCGTAATTTTCTCGGCACTCCTAAACAACCGACAATCTCTGTTTGTTGCTTAGTTGAGGAAGAATATCAAATTCGGCAATTTCGAGACAGCGATCACCTAATTTCCCAGACTTTCACGGAATTAAATCTCACTGTCAATCAGATTTTCTTAAGTCTGTAGGGTGTGCATCGTCCACCTTACTCTTTTCGCTTTTTTCTTCAGTTTGAGGGGTTGATTTTGCCGCTTAAAATCCGCAATTATTGCCTTTATTTGCTCCATCTGCTTGGGTTTTAAGCCATTAAGCTCAATTTCTTTGATCGCTTTGGCTCATTGTCAGCTGTAGAACATTTAGATTGGTCATTTAGGCAAGGGAACAGGGAACAGGGAAAAGGGAGGCTCTCTCTCAACAAATTTGGGGGGCTATTTCCTTAAGTTGACAGCAATAGACCTCTTGCAAAAGTTTTTTATGGTATAATAGAGGGTTTATCTATAGCGTTTCCTAAGCTAGTGAGGTACACCTATTTTTCTTCCCTTTTGCCTCTTGCATGAGTGCCTTTTGCCTAAAACCCATAACTTTTGTACCTCAGCAGACTGAAAAACGCTATATTTCGTCTTTGAACTTCTAAATTTATGATCTTTCCACCATTATTTTTCCACAGATACGGTTAATCAACTCTCAATACATTATTCGCACGACAAAGATATCTAGCTTGTTATTCTCAGCTAAATTAAAAGAATATATAGCGTTTCTCACGCCTGTGTGGCACAGCTAAACCTTTGCTGATTAAGCTTTTCAACATCGATAATGTACCTCTTGCAAACAGGAAACGCTATAGTTAGTTTTTTACTTAGGCTTTTGAACCTAAATCGTTATGGTAAATTCCAGCGATTAAATGACTTCTTAATCCAAATTTATATCGGCGATTTCGATAGGGTTAAGAGAGAATTTTGAAGATTTTTAAACAGCGATTAACATTTTCTACAGCTACTCTTATTCTCCCTAATTCCCGATTATATTTCCTCTGCTCCTCAGAGTAATTCTTTCCCCTTGGTTTCCTAATAGGAATCTCACTTAGTTCATGAATTTTGACAATTCCTTGGTAGCCTTTATCTGCTAATAATTTTGTAAGGATTCAGGTCAGGGGATTGACAAAAACAGAAAAAAGTGTAGATTGAGAGGATGAAGCAAAAAGAACCGCAGCAGCTACTAGACAGGGAAAGCCTGAAAAAACTGACTCCAGAACGACTGGTGGAGATGGTGCTGAAATTACAGGAGTTAGTAGTCAAACAAGGCGAAACCATCGAGAAGCTGAAGGGTTATCTAGGCAAGGATAGCAAAACCTCATCGAAACCCCCCTCCACAGACTTGCTAAGAAAGCCAGAAAAAGCCAAAGAAGGCGAAAAGAAAGAGGGACGCAGCCCCGGAGGGCAAAAAGGGCATGAGGGAAAAACCCGCAAAGGATTTGGACGAATAGACCGCACTGAGAGTGTCAAAGCCGAAAAGTGCCCCCATTGTGGCAGTACCCATCTCGCCCCTGGTGAACGCCGAGAACGCACTTTGATAGTAGCCCAGTTAGTAGAAAGGCCAATAGAAATAGTGGAGTATAAGCAAGAATGTGCCTACTGTGCTGATTGTGGGGGGCCAGTTCTCGGGGTTTTGCCAGAAGACATAGTACCAGGTCAAGATTTGGGAGTAAGCTTACAAGCCATGTTGGGGTGGATGAGTCATTATGGGCATCTATCCTACGCCAAACAGCAAGAATGGCTCAGAGAAATTGGCAGAATCGAAGTAGGCATCGGGACATTACAAGCCACCACGCAACGTTTAGCTCCAGCGGTAGAACCCCTAGTCAGAGAACTACAAGAGTGGGTCAGAGAACAACCCCAAGTCCACGTCGATGAATCGCCGTGGTTAGTTAAGGGCATCAAAGAATGGTTGTGGAATATTAGTGGACAAGGCTTTTCTCTCTTCCATGCAGGGGACACGCGCTCGCGACAAGAATTAGAGCAGCTGCTGGGGAAAAGTTTCGCTGGGGTGTTAATCTCGGATGATTTCAGCACTTACAATGGCTATGGGGCGGCCGCCCAGCAGAAATGTCTAGCCCATTTACTGCGGCATTTTAAGCAGGTAGCAAAACTGAAAACTCCTCAGCAAAAGGAGTTAGCCCAAGTATTTTTGGCTTTAATCACGGAAGCCTTTAGACAACATAGGCAATATCGGGAAACGGGCGCTCGGTCTATCTATAACCATTGGGTCACAGATTTTCGACTGCGGTTAGAGCAAGCTTTAGCTGTGTGGCGACCCCAGGCGGGTTATGCTGCGGGTTTATTGCTGAAATCCTTGCTGGACAAGTCCCATCAGTGGTGGTATTTCCTCGATCATCCTCAAGTCTCTCCCGATCATAACCGAGCCGAGCGTTCTCTGCGTCTGGGAGTGACTAAGCGCAAGATAGCTGGTGGTTCTCGCTCCTTCAGTGGCTTTGTCGATACTGCCCGTTTATTGACCGTGATTCAGTCTTGTCGCGCCCAAGGCCGTTCGGTTTTAACTTTCTTGCGTCAGGCTTTGGCCTCTGTCGATCACCCCTTGAATACGGTTGTCTCTCTTATCCCCACTGCTGATTTTTCTCTCTTTGTCAACCCCTAGACCTGAATAGTTACATAATTTTATTGTTTTAGGTAATTTTACTTGACTTTTTGGGAATAATTTAAAATCGTGCATTCTTCCTTTTCCATGCCTTAAACACATTATCTTCTTCGTTTTTAAATCAATA
>NZ_JACJSW010000172.1:0-37603 GCF_014698375.1 Microcystis flos-aquae FACHB-1344
ATCGTCATGAATGCAAGTTCAATGGAAAAAGCCACAGAGGTGGACTATTTCATCACCAATGTAGTTGAGGCAGATACAGTAACAGCGTCGTGGATAGTCAAGACTTACACCGAAAGAAATTGGGTGGAAGTATTCTACCGAGAAGCCAAAGGATGGTTAGGGTTAAGGGAATACCAAGTCAGGGATAAACGAAGCTTACTTCGTCATTTTATCTTGGTGTTTTGTGCCTATACATTTATCCTGTGGCATAAGTTAACTGGGGGATTGCAAAGGCGGTGGGCGAATCGACCTTTAAACACTTTTGTGGAAGCTTTAGAAGCTTTTCGGACAGCGATGTCTTTCCGTTTCTTTGAGTGGCTGACCGAGAATCGGGATGTGTTTGCCGCTTACAAAGCCAGTTTAGGCTTTATTTGGGCTTGAAATTTGTTTAAGTCCCATTAGTAACAATGATCGCAGAGGTAGAAGTGGCGGTCGCGAGCGCTGTTCCTACTATCATCAGATGCAGTTGACCCGAAGAAACGATCGCACTAACGAACAGAGAAGAAGCTACTTGAATGAAGGTTTTCATCATCTTTTCTTCTTTTGAGTATAGTGTGTACGGATAAATGAGTTCCACCCAGCCCCATTAGGCAGCCCTAACGTTTCTCTATTAGGTTGTCTGGGTGCGAACAATTCTTATCGTAATAGGGGTTTTAACGGGGTTCAAGCAATGTCATGCGAACGCCCATCTAAGGATGAAAGAGCATTTAGAGCGATCGCTACTACCTGATCAAGGATTAATTGAGAAGCATTATTCCGGTTCTTCGGTTTGTCTTATGCCAGGGACGGGGGTTATAAGGTTGGCAATTTTTATCAAGTATTTTTATCTAGAGCGAACTAATCAATTAAGTCTCTCGCCAGACAAGGATTTAGTCGATTTATGCCACCTGATCGAACCATACCAAGTAACGAAGAACCATTAATTCCACCTCTTGCCTCTTGTCTCTTGCCTATCTTCACTAGAAAATTAATTTTGCACGACTACTTATTGAAATAGTCCTATCCAGAATATTTCTTGAGTGCCAGTCTGTGGATTGGATTAAGGTGATAAGATCAAACATGACCTTTTTTCTCCCTAATCGCAATCGCACTTCATCAAAAAAAGCGATCGCAGTTACCTAACAAATAGCCAAAAACGCGGTTATCGAAAATTTGGGTTGAAAACCCCGTCCTTTGAGGACGGCTTTAAGCTACAATAGAAAAAGCGATAACCAAGCTAAAAACTGAACCTTGACCAGAGATAGTAGGGGGTTTCGTCCAGAAAAGAAGTCAAATTCGGCCTTGAACGGGTAAAACTTTCTAAGTAGTCATGCAAAATTAATTACCGACCACAGAGGGCTGAAAGCCTTGCTAGACAAGGATCGCTATGGGTAAATAATTTTACCCAGATACTTAGGAAATAAGGTTGAACATGAGATTTTTTCGACTTGTTCAAAGTGGCCGTCCAGCATTCGGACAATCAAAACGGACGGGTCGGAAAGCGTAAGACTACCGCTAAGGTAGCAGTATCCTGTGAAGCGTCAACCCCATTCAACGACCATCCTAAAAAGGTGGCGTGGTGAGGAATCACCGCTCGTTTACGGCAGTGAGGATGTCAATATATCCCGACAAGAGCATCGATCACGCTTGAGTCGGCACGCAGTAACCCACGATAAAATTATCGTTTCCCATAGTTGGGTTAAGGAACGCAACCCAACCTGCAAGAGCCGCAATCTCACTACTTACAAAATTATGGAAGCTTAAAAGCATGGACAAGAATACAACAAATAACTACTTACTACACTTAGCAACACTAGCATTGATGATTTCTGCGGGTAGTGCATCAGCAGCTGTTTCTTCTAGTGATCCTCATCGCATCACTGAACAAAATACACGAGTATGGCCTTCTACCACTGATACCAATGAAAAAGGTATGCAAGCAGAGCCTTTGGTATCGGAGGAATCCATTATTGCTAGACCTGCATGGCACTATCAAGCATGGCCTGAAAGCACCTTTGTTCGCATACGCCCACCTATTAATCGAAGTTCACAAGATGTCCAGTTTGATGGCTCTTATGTAGAGCTTTTTCAAGATATTTAATGGTAATTGATATTAAATGGGTGACACTTTATTTTTTAGATTTAAGGTGTTACCCTTATTACAGTAATTTCCGAAACATATCATCTCATACAATCACCGAAAAGCTTACTGGATAAGCACTTCAACCCTCGTATTTGTACTTGAGCGATCTGCAAAGTGTTGTATTTTTATCAAATAATGATTGGCTGAAAAATTATCAGACTACCTAAATAATTGATTTAAGGAAGTATTTAAAATGAATTTAGCAAAAAATCGCCTTACGCAGTTTGTCATGAAGACTTCAAAGCTTTGTAATCTGAGATGCAAATACTGCTATGAATTTGAAGAGCTTGGGAAAAATAGTAGAATGTCTTTGGAGCAGCTAAAAATTGCTTATAAGTACATCGCTGATTATTATGAAGCGTTAGACAAACAAGATAATCTTAATACAGAAATTCGTTTTATTTGGCATGGGGGAGAACCATTACTTATTGAACCTTCATATTATTGGCAAACCTTTGAGGATCAAAAAGCGATATTTGATGGAAAATTTGAGATTCTTAATATGGTACAGACCAATTTAACAGTTTTAGGTGAAGAAAGAATTGAGTTGCTCAAGTATGGTTTCGATAAAGTAGGGGTTTCAATTGATATAATCGGCGGGTTGCGGGTTAATATAGCTGGTCATGATTTGCAATCTAAAGTATTACAAAATATGGATATTTTGAACCAAGCTGGTGTTAATTTTGGCTGTATTACTGTCCTTACCAAAAATAACATCGACAAGGTTACTAAGATTTTTAATTTCTTCAAAAAATCTCAAACTCAATTTAGCTTTTTGCCATTATTTCATGGGGCTTATGAAGACCAACATCAAAATTTTGAATTATCCACACAAGATATTTTGAAGGCTTATCAACAGTTAGTAGATGCTTGGCTTCAAAGTGAGGATTTTGTTTCAGTATTACCCATTGTAGATCATATTCATAGGGTACTAAATTATATTTTAAAGAATAGTCCACCTACTTATTTTAATAAAAGACTTTGGAATACAACCTTGCTAGTTAATACAAATGGAGACTGTTACAGCTATGGTGATCCTTATGGGGAAGAAGAATGGACATTGGGCAATATTTTTACTACATCTCTTAATCAAATTTTATCTGGAGATAGGTGGGAAAAATCCGTTCTTGCCGCAGAGGAAAGAATAGCTTATAACTGTCTAAATTGTAAATATTTTGGTAGTTGTGATGGATATGCAATTGCAGAAGATCACTCCAATTGTCGTGAAGTATCTACTAATGGCATTCGAGTATGTACGCTTGAAAAATCTCTTTTTGAATACATTGAAAATCGATTAAAAGAAGTGAATTTAATTGATAAAGATGGTTCACTAAAATTAACCTCTAAACAAGCAGAGAAGCTGGGGATGAATACGAAGCAGATTTTTTAGTGCAATCGCTAATTTTGTAGGTTTGATTGAGGTGAAGAAACCCAACATTGCCTTTATTTCTTCCCTTATGTAGAGCCTCGACAGGGCAGAAGCTTATTCTGTGAATTCTCCCATTTAGATGGGGATTGTTTCGGAGAATATCTATTACAACTATCGCAAGCTTTTCCCAATGAATTACATATTTTACAAGTAGATAACGCTCCTGCACATATGGCGGGACACTTAGAAATTCCCGACAATATTATCTTGTTTTATCAACCTTTTTGTTGTCCTGAAGTTAACCCCGCAACAGAGAGTTTGGCTGTACCTGAAAAATTTTCTGGCATGGGAAACTTTTGAATCTCTTGATGCTTTAAGAGATAAACTCGATGCTCTTTTAAATCGTTTATCCAATGACACTATCGGGTATTTAACGGGATGGTCTTGGATTTTAGAAGCTCTATGTCTGTCAGGAATTTAGAAATTTGGTATAAGTAACGAAGAACCATGCTTTTCATGAACAAGCCAAGCGTGTTATGGCAACTCGACCACAACAGAAGTGTCAACTTGTCACAACAGATTTTGTTTTATTAGAACTTGCTGATGCTTTTGTTTTGCCGAAAATTCGTTCTCAAGCAATTAGATTTATTAATCTACTCAAAAATCTATTTGGTTTATAATATCAAATAATTAACTTTATTTTTAGAGATGAATCTAATTTTATCAAGTAAAGCGGCCGCAAGACTCCAAGTAGAAGTGCAGTCAAGAGAAGATTTTATCGCTGATGTTAATGCTTGGCGAATTGATGTCCTCGATCTCAGGAAGAGAGGTATTTTTCTCATTACTCAGGAAAAGAGTTTATACACCTTAATTTCTTCGTACAAGCAGGGAATTAAGGGAATTATCGCTCAAATTACCGCCATTGATCGGCAAGAGGGTGATTCCCCTGAAATTCATTATCTCAAATCCGAGAATAGGAGTCTGGTAAGCTCCATGAATAATATGAAGAATTTAATCGCTAAATTAGATCAGTACAATGCGGTTGATAACGAAAGATTTGCAGAAATAATTAATCAGACTCCCTTTAAATATTTATCTTACCGTACCCCGACCGAATGTTACCAAAATCTCTTGAATCAATCGAAGGGAGTACAATAAAACGGTCGTGTTTTAATCTGTGCGATGGTAATGATTCGGTAGTAGTGGCGTAGCCCTCTTGCTTACCTGGTATGAATTGTGTAAAATATTTATCATATTTATTAATAAAAATAATTGGAACCCGCTCAGTCTTTAAACCTCTAGCTTGATCATGACTTTTCTGATAAATATCTTTTTCTGGCTCCTGTCTGGCTTACTCAAATATCAGTCTAGCACCGAACAAAATACCCCCTTCACCTCTATTCCCCTGTCCTAATTGTGGTTCTCACCATACTATCAAGAATGGTTCTATTCCTAAGAGAAAACCCAAACGTCAATGTAAAGAATGTGGTCGTCAGTTTGTGATCAATCCCACTAATAAAACCGTCTCTGACGAAACCAAACAATTAATTGATAAACTTTTGCTCGAACGAATTTTTTTACGAGGAATTGCTAGAGTAACTGGAGTGAGTTGGTCATGGTTACAAAACTATGTTAATAACAAATTTAGCCAAGTTCCTCGCCAGGTATAGGTAACAGACAAACCTAAAGGCAAATTAATCATAGAATGTGATGAGTTATTTACCCTGAGAGAAGCCGAAGGGTGGTCATTCGTATTTTGTCAGAAAATCAAGGTATATATTTGGTTAGCTATCGATCGAACTACGCGAGAAATTATTGGTTGCTATGCGCGGAGATAGGAGTCGTCAATCAGCCAAAAAACTTTGGGGCCAGTTTACCCGGTGTTTACCGACAATGTGCGGTTGCTTACACAGACTTTTGGGAGTCCTATAAGACAGTAATTCCCAGTAAACGTCATCGACCGGTCGGTCAAGAAACTGGTCAAACTAATCCTATTGAAAGATTAAATAATACCTTTCGACAAAGGATTTCTCGGCTGGTGAGAGACAGTCTATCTTTCTCTAAAAAAATGGAGAATCACGTTGGGGAACCCTTTGGTATTTTATCCATGACTACAATGCACAGCAAAGCAAAGGATTAAGCCGCCATCACTACTACCGAATCACCACCTGTGCGATTATGGGAGCGATTGTCGAGACTGAGGGAAGGGGAAAAACTAGAAGATACCGCCCTCGCTTTCTTAGGAATCTTGGGGAAACTACAGCGACCTTACCTGAGCGCGTTAGAAGAAGAAATGCTGACCATGTTAGAGAAGTATTACGGGTTAGTGACCGATTGACGCTCCGCGATAGATACGACAATCGCCCCTCTAACCATCATCGCGGCGGTAGAATAAGGAGGTGCGTTTCGATAACGGGATGTCAACGGAAGTGAACGTACCCCACAATAGAGATGCCCCCGCGACCGATCGATCATCGAAAATTTGGGTCTGAAACCCCGTCGTTCTACGACGGCTTTACTGTTAAATATTAGCGCATTTACACGATATATGCTAGAATGCGAGATCTGGAAAAAGCCTACTCGTTCCGATTTTACCCCACACCCGAACAAGAGTCGCTATTGCGGCGCACCTTGGGCTGTGTAAGATTAGTTGACAATAAGGCACTCCATCTCAGAACACAAGCTTGGTACGAAAAGCAAGAAAGAGTAGGCTACGCTCAAACTTCTTCAATGCTAACCGATTGGAAAAAGCAAGAAGAATTAGAGTTTTTAAACGAAGTTAGCTGTGTCCCCTTACAACAAGGGTTAAGACACCTACAAACAGCTTTTACCAATTTCTTTGCTGGTCGTACTAAGTATCCTAACTTTAAGAAAAAACATCAGGGAGGAAGTGCCGAATTTACCAAATCTGCTTTTAAGTTCAAAGACAGACAAATCTATTTAGCTAAATGCACAGAACCTTTACCTATTCGATGGTCAAGACAAATACCAGAAAGCTGTGAACCAAGCACAGTAACAGTCAGATTACATCCATAATCGTGAGGTTTGGGAATCGCCGTCCGTTTTACGGCGGCGAGGATGTCAAGCTAGGGGCTTGGAACGAGCCTCTTTAGATGCAGAGTCGTCTAGTGCTACCTTGTGCGGAAGTATGAGGCATCTAGGGACGAAGAAACTTCAGAAACTCGAATCGAGGGCGTAGCGGATGGGAGTAGTTCATGTCGTCAACCTCCAGAAAAACTACGGCAATTTTGCCGCCGTTAGAGGGATAAATTTCCAAGTCTATCCGGGGGAAATTTTTGGCTTAATTGGTCCAGATGGAGCGGGAAAAACCACCACCTTTCACATTCTGGGCGGGGTGATGAACCCATCGGGTGGTTATGTGGATCTAGAGGGAAAAAAGCCCCGTCACGTCCGTCAAACTATCGGCTATTTAACTCAACAATTTTCCCTCTATCTTGACCTCAGCATTGATGAAAACCTGCGTTATGTGGCCAATTTGCGCCGAGTAACCGAGAGGGATTGGCAAGCGCGTCGGGATAAATATTTAACTTTAATGAACCTGAAGGGCATCGGCGATCGCCTGGCGGGCCAACTTTCCGGGGGCATGAAACAAAAACTCGCCCTCTGTTGCGCCCTGATTTCTCGTCCCCAAATCCTACTTCTCGATGAACCCACCACCGGAGTTGATCCCGTCTCTCGGCGAGAATTTTGGGATATTTTAGCCACTTTAGCCCGCGAAGGTATAACAATTGTGGTGGCTACTCCCTACCTCGATGAAGCGGAACGTTGTCACCGCATCGCTTTGATGTACGAGGGACAAATTCACGAGATCGGAACCCTCAGCCAATTGCGCCAACGTCTCGGTTTACAACGCTTGGAAATTCGATCGCCCGATATCGCCGCTACCGCCGAAAAAATACTTCTTTTGGTGGATGGACAAAATATTAATGACGTGCAGTTATTTGGTGATCGTCTAGATGTGTTAACTGGCAATCCCCAGCAAGCAACCAGAATTATTCAGAATGCGATCGATCATCTCAGCGATATCCACCCTAGCGAGGCAACCCTAGAAAACGTCTTTGTCACCCGTTTGCGACAACAGGGTTCCGATCCCCCTTTTATCCCCTTACCAAAGTTTAAATCCGAGACGATCACCACGGGAATAGCGATCGATGCTAGGGATTTGCGGAAAACCTTCGCTAATTTTTGCGCCGTCAAAGGTGTTACTTTAACCATTGACTACGGAGAAATATACGGCTTATTGGGGGCGAATGGTGCGGGAAAAACCACCACGATTAAAATGCTGTGTGGGCTACTTTCCGCCTCTGATGGCGAGATTTCCTTAGCTGGGCGCAGTCAAGACCTGCGTAATCCCGTATTACGGCAAAAAATTGGTTATATGAGCCAAAAATTCACCCTTTATGATGATCTCACTGTGATCGAAAATCTGGAATTCTACTGCGGGGTTTATGGGGTTCCCCCGCACTACCGTCGCCAAAAAATCGCTTGGGTTTTGGAAACGGTGGGATTAATCGGACGGGAAACAATGTTAACCGGAAGACTGCCGGGAGGATGGAAACAACGCGTCGCTTTTGGCGCTTCCGTAATGCACGAACCAGAGATACTATTTCTCGATGAACCCACTTCTGGAGTTGATCCCCTAGCGCGACGACAATTCTGGCGCTTAATTAATGATTTGGCTCGTCAGGGAACTGCGGTATTAGTGACAACCCATTATCTCGAAGAAGCGGAACAATGCAATCGTCTCGGTTTTATGGTAGCTGGAGAAGTGGTGATGCAAGGTTCCCCCAGTCAAATTAAAGCAGCACAACCGGGGCAATTAATCGAATTACGTCTCGATCGAGTGCAACAAGCGGCAGCAATTTTAAAAACCCGTTTACAAGCTTGGCGCGTCTCGATTTTTGGCGATTGCTTGCACCTGACTCTCGATCATCCCGACAGGGAAATTCCAGAGATAAAAAAGATTGTCAGCACCGCAGGAATACAGGTACAATCCTTGCGTTTGCTTCCCTTTTCTTTAGAAGACGCATTTATCAGCGTTGTGCAGAGAATTAATGAGAAGTAACTTGGATAATATATACCCGTTGGCTAATTCTTTACTCCTGATCTGGGGATTGTCCGAAAAGATGCTCTACAATTCGCTTAACTTCTGTACGGATACCAGTGACTTCGTTGCGGAAAAACTGCCGATCGCTCTCAGCTTGAGTGATAAATTGATTTAAGCGCTCGTTGGTTCCTTCGAGACTCGCTGCTATTGTCCTAACCTCACGGGTTAGCTGTGCTATATCTTCTCGATTCTGTTGCGTGAGGACAACGGTAGCCTGTAGTATGCCCTCGATCCGTTCTAATCTTTCATCCGTCATCGGTTACAATCCCTTTAGAGCTTTTTAAGTAGGGGGGCACAATTATTTGTAGGATGGGTTAGCGGTAGCGTAACCCATGCGGGCGTTGGGTTTCATGCTTCAACCCAACCTACGTTCATCTTATATTTAATTCCACCCACCTACTTATGCAATAACTCTAATAAAATCAGGTAGAGAAGAAGGTCAACAACAGGAATAATTACCAGCAAAATTAGATTCTCTTCCCCCCGCTACTGCCTTAGACTTAGACATCAAAAGGGTGCGATAAGTTCCCTAAAACTGCCGTAAAAATTTATCCTTAATCGGGCAATTTCATGAAACGAATTCTCTCCCAATGTCGTAAGGAATTAGTGCAGTTTAGTCGTGATCGACTTACCCTCGCCCTCGCTTTCATTTTACCCGTGATGACTCTTTTTATCTTTGGTTTTGCTATTCGTTTAGAGGCGAAAGATATACCGGTTTTAGTGCAAGATCAAGATCGAACAGTTTTTAGTCAAAATTATAGCGATCGCTTGTTCGCCACTAATTTATTTATTCCCGTGGTTTGGGAAGGCAACCCTGAAACCGCTTTAGATCGAGGTATTGCTAGGGCAATTGTTGTGATTCCTCCCGATTTTAGTCGTAATTTACAAGCCAATAAAACTGCCGAAATTCAAGCAATTGTTGATGGTACAGATGCTAATAATGCCAGAATTATTCGCAATGCGATTAAAGCGACAACCCGCTCTTTTTTACAAGCAGAAAACTTAATTTCTGCCACTATTCCTATCGAAACTGCCACCCGACTTTGGTTTAATCCGGGACGACAAGAATCTCTCTATATTGTGCCAGGGGTTTATGCTGTGGTTTTATGGATTTTTCCCTCACTTTTATCAGCGATCGCTATGGTACGAGAAAAGGAAAAAGGCACAATTTTACAAGTTTATGCCTCCGCTCTCACTGCCGAAGAATTAATACTAGGTAAATCCCTCGCTTATCTAATAGTAGGAATCGGAATCGCTATCGGAGTTATGGGTTTAGGAAGTCTCATTTTTCAATTAAATTTTGCTGGTGATCCAATGCCATTACTGTTAGGAACTATCCTCTATTTATGGGCAAGTGTGATGTTTGGATTAATGTTAGGTGCGCGTACCAGTAATCAAAATTCTGCGGTGCAAGGTGTTTCTTTAGTGGGTTTTCTCACTGCTTTATTACTCAGTGGTTTTATTTATCCGTTAAGTAATATTCCCTTTCCCCTCTCTTTAGTTTCAAATATAGTTCCCGCTCGTTATTATATCGAAATTACTAGAGATGCTTTTGTCAGGGGTGTGGGTTGGGCGGGTATTGGCAATAATTTAGTTATCATTTTCCTCTTGGGAATGGTATTATTTATATTAGCAATAAAAGCTCTATCAAGAATGCAGTTAGGAGAATAATAAGATGTTTAAGCAATTATTTACAGGTCGTTTTTTATCTTTAGTTATTAAAGAAATTCGCCAGATATTACGCAACAAACAGTTAATTATTATCTTGATTTTCCCCCCAACTATTCAACTATTAATTTATGGATTTGCGCTTAATCCCGATGTTCATCATATCAAATTAGGAATAGTCGATTATGCCGCTACTGCTGAAAGTCGCTCTCTCAGCGCTGCTTTTACCGAAAATCAGATTTTTGATGCCGAAATAATCACTTTTGATGAGAAGACATTAACCCAACAGGTGGAAACAGGAAAATTAACCGCCGGTTTGATAATTCCCCCCGAATTTAGTCGCAATCTCACCCAAGAAAAAACCGCATCTATTCAAGTTTTTATCGATGGAGTGGATGCCAATACCGCAGGAATTGCTAAGGGTTATATCAATCAAATTGTGCAAGAATTCGGCACGGGAAAAGTTAATCAAAATGCGCCACTTCCCATCTCAACACAAGTAATTTTCTTTTATAATCCTGGACTTTCTAGCAGTTGGTTTTTTGTCCCCGGAGTCATGGGATTAGTATTAACTTTAATCGGTTCGATCGTTTCTTCTATCACCGTTGTTAAAGAAAAAGATACGGGAACTCTCGAACAATTACTGATGACTCCTGCCGCTGCTTGGGAGATTTTGTTAGCTAAAGTTGTGCCTTTATTCATCCTCCTTTTGGGTGATGTTTTGTTAGCATTAACCATCGGTAAAGTGATTTTTAATGTGCCATTTCGGGGCAACTTTTTCCTATTTATGGCTTTAGCTAGTCTCTATATTTTTGTTAGTATTGGTGTCGGTATTATGTTAGCGACACTCTGTCAATCCCAACAGCAGGTAGTTTTAACCACCTTTTTTATCAATTTACCCATGGTACAATTATCAGGAGCGATCGCACCTATTGAAACGATGCCGCCATTTTTTCAATATCTCTCTCTTTTTAATCCTCTCCGTCACTACATAGCTATTATCCGCGGTATTCTTTTAAAAGGTGTCGGTTTAGAAGCTTTATGGGTTCATGTATTGGCTCTGATTGGTTTCGCTGTGATACTTTTAACTATTAGTGCCAAACGTTTTCGCAATCAGTTAAGTTAATCGTTTTTCAATCATTCCAGATGGAAAAAATTAATCTATCCCGGAGTCGTGAATAACGATTAATTATTAATCCTTTAACCAAAACGACCGCTAACATAATCTTTAGTGGACTCTTGAGCGGGATTTTGAAAGATTACCTCGGTGCGATCATATTCCACTAAATAACCTACTTTACCGCCTTTTGGGGTCGGTTCGGCATTATAAAAGGCCGTTAAATCAGAAACCCGCGACGCTTGTTGCATATTATGAGTGACAATAACTATAGTATATTGGGTTTTTAATTCGTGAATTAATTCCTCAATTTTTAGGGTAGAAATCGGATCGAGTGCCGCACAGGGTTCATCCATTAAAACAACTTCTGGTTTAACCGCAATAGCGCGGGCAATACATAACCTTTGTTGTTGTCCCCCCGATAAAGCTAAACCACTTTCTTTGAGTTTATCTTTAACATCATCCCAGAGAACGGCTTTTTTTAAAGATTCTTCCACTAATTGATCCATATCGCCGATGTAACCATTTAAGCGCGCCCCAAAAGCGATATTTTCATAGATAGATTTAGGAAAAGGATTCGGTTTCTGAAAAACCATACCAATACGACTGCGTAACCCGACAGGATTAACGGAATTACCATAAATATCTTGACCGCGAAAGGTAACTTTTCCCTCAATTTTGGCACTTTTAACCAGATCATTCATGCGATTAAAACAGCGCAAAACCGTACTTTTACCGCAGCCAGAGGGACCGATAAAAGCGACCGCTTTTTTCTCAGGAATATCAAGGTTAACATCACGAACAGCAAGATTAGAACCGTAGTAAACATTTAAGTTTTTGGTTCTCAAAACCGCATCGGTGACAACATCGCTACTATACATAATCTTTAAAGGAATAGTGTTGGGGAAAAGGGAGAAGGGAGAGGAGGAGAGGGAAGAAAAAAGCTGATAACTGATAACTGATAACTGATAACTGGATTTAGCCAAAACGTCCACTAACATAATCTTTAGTTGCTTGTTCTTGAGGATCACCGAAGATTTTGTCCGTATGATCAAACTCGACTAGATAACCAATTTTGCCACCTTTATCGGTGGCTTCAGCGTTATAAAAAGCCGTTAAATCTGCTACTCTTGTGGCTTGTTGCATATTGTGAGTAACAATAATAATCGTGTAACGTTCTTTTAATTCGTGCATTAATTCCTCAACTTTTAAAGTTGAAATCGGATCGAGTGCCGAACAGGGTTCATCCATTAATAATACTTCTGGTTGAGCGGCAATAGCGCGAGCAATACATAATCTTTGTTGTTGTCCCCCCGATAGGGAAAAACCGCTTTCTTTCAGTTTATCTTTTACTTCTTCCCAGAGAGCAGCCCGACGCAGGGAAGTTTCTACTAATTCATCCAAATCCCCTTTATAACCATTTAAGCGCGCTCCGTAAACCACATTATCATAAATGGATTTGGGAAAAGGATTAGGGCGCTGGAACACCATACCAATGTATTTTCTTACTTCGACAGGATCCACCTCTTGAGAGTAAATATCTTGGTTATGATAAAAAACTTTGCCGTCAATACGAAAACCGTGAATTAAATCATTGAGACGATTAAAACACCTGAGAATGGTACTTTTTCCACAGCCAGAGGGTCCGATAAAAGCGGTGACTTTATTTTTGGGAATATCGATGGAAACGTCTCGTACTGCCCGATAATTACCATAGTAAATATCAGCCTTATCGACCTTTAAAACGGTTCCTGTAGAATGGGAGTTAGAGTTAGTTAGCATAAATTATTTATTTCACTTGAATTTGGCTAATTGAGGAATTGGAAAGATAGATAGATTTTTCCTTAAATATCCCTTTTTCCTTTTCACTTTTTCCTTGACTTAATAGGTTTTCTGGCGCGTAGCTAAACGGGATAAAATGTTAGTTACCAACACTAAAAGCACCAGAATTAAAGCACCTGCCCAAGCTAATTGCTGTTGGGGGGCAAAAGGGGCAGTAGCAAAGTTGAAAACTAAGACCGAAAGGGTGGCAATCGGTTCAAAGACACCCCGGGGCCAAAAGTTAGAGAATAATGCCGTAAAAATTAAGGAGGCGGTTTCCCCGGCAGCCCTAGCAATTGCTAAAGTCACACCGGTTAAAATAGCGGGAACTGCGGCAGGAAGGACGATTTTTAGGACGGTTTGGTAGTTATAGGCCCCTAAACCCATGGCCGCCCAGCGGATGTCTTGGGGAACGATTTTTAAAGCCTCATCGGTGGTTCTAATAATAGTGGGTAACATTAACACCGCTAAACCGATCGAACCAGCCAGGGCAGAAAAGCCTAAAATGGCTGTTCCTTCGCCAAATAAGGGCGCAACTAACAAACCGAAGGCGAAAACCCCGACAATAATTGAAGGGACACCCGCTAGAACGTTGGTAGCAAAGCGCACACCCTGGGCAAGTTTGTTATCACCGCTAAATTCCGAGAGATAAACCGCCGCTAAAACGCCGATGGGAACTGCGATCGCTGTGGCTAGGGCAACGACGATAATTGTGCCTAAAATGGCGTTAGCGATGCCTCCTCCTCCTAACCCCGGCGGTGGCGGTAATTTAGTAAAGAGATTAGCGTTTAAACGACCCACCCCTTGCACAAAAACGAAGCCTAGGACGGCAAAGAGGGGAATCACGGTGACGGCTAAACATAAAGCCGAGAGAACGGTCATAATTGTCCCCAATAGCGATCGAGGACTACTCGGTTTCTTTTTGAGATTATTGCCTAAATTCGCACTATCCATATCAGTTAAAAGATGGCTTAATACTTAGCTTTGACGCGATTAACGATTAATTCGGCGAAGATATTGACTACTAGGGACAAAACCAAGAGAACAAAACCCGCATACATGAGTGCCGATACTTGCATTCCCGATGCTTCGGCGAATTGGTTAGCCAATAAGGAAGCGATCGTGTTAGCGGGGGCGAGAATAGAGGCACTAATGCGGTTAGAATTGCCGATAATCATCGTTACTGCCATGGTTTCCCCTAAAGCGCGCCCTAAAGCTAACATAATCCCCCCGACAATCCCGGAAAAAGCGGCGGGAATTAATACCCGAAAAATCGTTTCCCAACGGGTGGCCCCCAAGCCTAGGGAAGCTTGCCTTAGATCCGGCGGTAAAGCGGCCAAAGAGTCGCGAGAGATAGCGATAATAATCGGCAGGATCATAATTGCTAAAATAACCCCCGCCGGTAACATTCCAGGACCCCCTAAAGGAGTACTAAACAGAGGAATCCAACTAAAATTAGCATTTAACCAGTTACCAAGGGGTCTGAGGATAGGAATCAATACAAAGATACCCCATAATCCGTAAACAACACTGGGAATAGCGGCCAAAAGTTGTACGAGAAAAACCAAAATTGTCCGCGCATTTAAGGGAATAAAATCTTCGCTTAAAAAAATGGCTGAACCGATACCGAGGGGAACAGCAATCAGGAGGGCAATCAGAGAACTAACGAGAGTTCCGTAGATAACGGGCAGAACTCCGAATTCTTCGCGACCGCGCACGGGATTCCAAGCACTACTGGTCAAAAATCCCAGACCAAAGGTTTGAATCGCCGGTAAAGCCCGAATAAAAATCACTAGGGCAATTAGGAGCAAAATTACCCCAATAGCGATGGCAAAGGCGGTAGTTAATCCAACAAAGCCTTTATCGAGGATTTTTTCCGATTCTGGACGTTCTTTAAAATTTGAGTCGGGTGAAACTGTGGGCGCACTCATGATTAGGGTTTAAATCCAGCTAGTTTGCGGTAGCTAAGGTCGAAATTGGCCTTTCTCCACTATTATTGTAACTTTGAATACATTTTTTCGGCTACTAATCCACCTTGATTGTGTAATCAGGATAGATGACATCGGCAGCGGCGGCTACTCGTTCCCGAACATTTTTCGGCAGGGGAATATAACCAAGGGGAGCTGCTTGTTCTTGTCCTTGGTTAAGTCCAAATTCAATCATCGCCTCCATTGCTAAAGCTTTTTGGGGATCGTTGTATTTTTTGTAAACCAACATCCAGGTATAGGTGACAATGGGATAGGAATTTTCCCCCGGCGGATCGACAATAAAAGCGCGTAAATTTTCAGGCAGTTCGACGTTAGCGAGGGTAGCGGCGGCGTTGGTTTCATCGGGGGCGACAAATTTACCCGCCTGATTTTGCAGGGTGGCCATGGGCAGGTTATTATTTTTAGCGAAACCGTACTCAATATAACCGATCGAGCCTGGATTTTGTTGAATTAGGGCAGTTACTCCCTCATTGCCCCTACCACCGAGAAATTTACCTTTTTTGGTCGGCCATTGTACGGCTTTTCCTTCACCGATGCTTTTTTTCCATTCGGGACTAACGGCGCTTAAAAACTTAGTAAAAACTCCCGTCGTCCCGCTACCGTCTGCCCGGTGAACTACGGTAATTTCTTCATCGGGTAGTTTTAAATCGGGGTTATCGGCGGCGATTTTGGCATCGTTCCAACGGGTAATCGTGCCTAAAAAGATGCCTACATAGGCTTCCCTACTTAGTTTCAGCCCTTCTACTCCGGGCAAATTATAAGCCATAACGATGCTTCCCGCCGTCATCGGTAGCAGTAAAACCCCGCGGCTAACTCTGGCCATATCCTCGTCACTCATGGCCACATCGGAAGCGCCAAAATCGATCGTACCTTGAATAAATTGTTCGACTCCCGCCCCGCTACCGGTGGATTGATAGTTAATTAGCAGTTTAGAAAATAGTTGATTGATGGTGACAAACCAGTTTTGATATAGGGGTGCGGGAAAAGAAGCACCCGCACCATTGAGGGCGACCTCTCCTTGCAGAGGAACTTGGGCGATCCTATTGCTTCCCTCTCCACTGGTTCCCGCCGTATCACCGCCCCCACAAGCGGTTAAAGTCGCTGTTAAAGTCGCTAGGGATAAGGCTGTTAGTAAATGGGTTCTGTTTCTGCTGGGCATAGGATTAATTTTGAGCCGTAAACTGCCTTAAATCTTACGCTAAAAGTTACCACGTCTTGGTAAAGAATAGGTTAAGAAGTGAATAAAAAAACATAATGTATTGTCAAGAAAAGTTTTCTCGATAACTAGACAAAAATCTCAACTTCTTTTACTATTTGTTTTGACTAAACATTAGTTTTAAGTAGGGAGGCACAATTATTTGTAGGATGGGTTAGCGGTAGCGTAATCCATGCGGGCGTTGGGTTTCATGCTTCAACCCAACCTACGTTCTTCTTTTACTATTTGTTTTGACTAAACATTAGTTTTAAGTAGGGAGGCACAATTATTTGTAGGATGGGTTAGCGGTAGCGTAACCCATGCGGGCGTTGGGTTTCATGCTTCAACCCAACCTACGTTCTTCTTTTACTATTTATTTTGACTAAACATTAGTTTTAAGTCGCAGGTAAGGCCGCTAACTTTTCCAGTTTAGATTAGGTTTTTCTCTTTCCCTACCATTATAGTGACGTAAAAACAACAAAGAAAAGATTAAGGTTTTTATCCATCATCCCTCAGCTTTTTTCTTCCCACTTCCCCACTGATAACTGAAAAGTCTCCCCAATACCCGTTTTTACTTTCTCCTTTTTACACCTATGCTAGAAATTTTTACTCAGCTATCTCGTCCGACCAAAGTAGTCGCAACCATACTAGGAACTGCTCTACTTTTACCTGCTTGTGCCAATATTAATCCTCAAGACCTAAAACCAATTAAAATCGATGGTTCGAGTACCGTAGCACCAATTACTGATAAAGTTCTCGAAGATTTTAAAGCTAATACTCCTAACAAAGCTTTGGCTGATGTTAAAATTGACGCTAATATTTCAGGAACTGGCGGCGGTTTTAGAAAATTTTGTGCAGGAGAAACCGATATTAATAATGCTTCTCGGCCGATTTCTGTGGAAGAATTAAAAGAATGTGATGCTAATAAGGTCAGATTTATCGAACTACCGATCGCTTTTGATGCTTTAACCGTGGTGGTAAATCCCGAAAATAACTGGGTTGATGATATTTCCACCAGAGAATTAAGAACTATTTGGGAACCAGCGGCAGAGAATAAAATCAAACGTTGGAATCAAATTAATCCCGCTTGGCCCGACCGACCGATTACCCTTCACGGGCCGGGTAAAGACTCCGGAACCTACGATTTTTTTAGTGAGGTAATTAACGGCAAAGATACCAGTCGTGGGGACGTTAATTTTAGTGAAGATGACGAAGCTTTAGTTAATGCCGTCAGTCAAGATGCCAACGCTTTGGGATATTTTGGCCACGCTTATTATGAACAAAATCGGGATAAATTAAAAGCTTTGAAAGTTAACGGTATCGAACCAACTCGCGGCAATGTAGAGGATAGTAAATATCAGCCCTTATCTCGTCCTTTGTTTATTTATGTTAATGCCCAAAAAGCCCAAGAGAATCCCGCTTTAGAGAAATTTGTCGAATATTATCTCGATCGAGTTCCCAATTTATTAGATAGTATTGGTTATATTCCCCTACCCGATGAGGCCTATCATTTGGCAGGGGTACAGTTACAAAAATTTGAGGTAGGAACGGTTTTTGAGGGCAAACCCCAACCCAATTTAACCATCGGGGAATTACTTCGTAAACAAGCCCAATTTGAAGCTAAATAGGGTTTGCGGCAAAAAGTAGGGGCGAAGCATTCGGATAGAAAATCTACGGTTTCACCGATAGGTTATTGCCCGAATGCTTCGCCCTTACAGGACTCTCAAAATCTTGCACCTGTGGGGGCGAAACAGTACCCTAAAACTCTTACCTCGTCTATATTTCACATTTATTCAGCAAACCCTAAGTAACGATTCCCATCTGGTAGGAAAATATAGCGTTTCCTGTTCGCAAGAGGTACATTGTCGATGGTGAAAAGCTTAATCAGCAAAGGTTTGACTGTGCCACACAGGTGTGAGAAACGCTATATATAAGGATTTTCCTGCTCCTATCTGCCCCCTACTATAGCAAGAGGTTTGCCAATTTAAAGCAACAGAGATACAGAAAAAAAAGAGGGGATAAACCCCCCAGCGTATCGAGAAACTTGTTAATTAACCTTTCGGTGTCGCCCCAAATTGTTCGATGAGGATAGAGGTTAACACCGATTTTAAGTCTTCACAGGGAATCCCTTTTTGTACACAACTTCCCAGGTGAGCATCTTTACCCACTTTACCCCCCATGTAGAGGTCAACTCCTTCCACGGTTTTGCCGTCTTTGCGCGCTTTTGTCCCCATCAAACCGATATCGGCCACTTGGGGTTGTCCGCAGGAGTTAGGGCAACCGGTCCAATGGATCCGCACACCCCGGGGGATATTTAATTCGGCATCTAACTGACGAATCAAGTCCACAGCCTTATTTTTGGTTTCAATCAGGGCAAAATTGCAGAATTGCGCCCCCGTGCAAGAAACGAGCGCTCGTTGTAAAGGAGTGGGATTGGGGGTAAACTTAGCCAGTAAAGGCTCGGTTAAAAGAGTCGGCATATTTTCAGCCGCTATATTGGGAATAATCACGTTTTGTTCCACGGTTAAACGCAATTCTCCGCTGCCATACACTTCGGCAATCCGGGCTAAATCGAACATATCATCGGCAAATAGACGACCAACGGGAACACAAAGACCGATGTAGCTCAATCCCTCCTGTTTTTGGGGAAAAACTCCTAAATGATCTCGTTTTTCCCAGTCAATAGCGTCTTTTTCCGCTGCCGTTGCCAAGGGATAACCTAACTGATTGGCCACCCGGGTGCGGAATTCCTCAATTCCCCACTCATCAATTAACCACATTAAACGGGATTTTTGACGGTTGGCGCGCAATCCGTTGTCGCGGTAAACTTCCAAAATTCCTCGGCATAAATCCACCACTTCCTGATTTGGTCTCACCCAAACATTCATAGGAATTGCCGCTTCACAGCGTTTAGCCGAGAAAAAGCCGCCCACCACGACATTAAAGCCTAATTCTCCCTCTTTATAGCCAGGAACAAAGGCAATATCGTTAATTTCCGCATGAACGGAATTATCCCGTCCCCCCTCGATGGCAATATTAAATTTGCGGGGCAGATTGCTAAATTGATAATTACCTTGACCGTAGTTGGTAATCATATCTTGGACTTTTTGGACTAATTCCCTGGTGTCAATTAATTCATCTGCGTCTAGTCCTGCCATGGGTGAACCGGTAATATTTCTGACATTATCCATGCCCGATTGTACCGAAGTCATGCCCACGGATTTTAGTCGTTGGAAAATATCAGGAATATCTTCGATACGAATACCGCGTAATTGTAGGTTTTGACGAGTAGTAATATCGGCATTGCCATCATCACCGTAACGCTGCACGATTTCCCCTAAAACTCGCATTTGCTCACTACTGAGAATGCCGTTAGGAATCCGCAAACGCATCATAAATTTGCCCGGGGTGACGGGACGATAAAAAACCCCCACCCATTTTAAGCGATGTTCTAAATCGGTTTTATCCATCGCTTCCCAACCGATTTGGGCAAAATGATCCAGTTCATCTTTAATGGCTAATCCGTCTTTTTCGGCTTTAAATTTCTCGAATTTATTGAGAGTTGTTCCATCTTTTTCAGGTGCTTGTACCACGAATCTATCTCCTTACTGGTCTGTGGGTGCAATTGTTCTAGTTGGTGCGGGTTAGAAATGAAGAAATCGGGATTTAACAATAAGTATTCTTTAAAATACCGTCGTCATTAGCAAAAATTTAGTAATTTACCTAGTCTCTATTTGTTATTTAATTCGTTTTAAGTTGGATAATTTTGTATTGTTTGTAACAGAAATCCGCTCACCATCGTGTTTAGGCATTTATATCATGCAGTAAGTGCATTAAGGTGGGGTGTGGGGTGTGGGGAGAATAAATAAAGGCAATCTCCCGACTCCCGACTCCTGAATACTGGCTCCTGAATACTGGCTCGGAGTCTCTTGCCCTTGCCTAGCGGTTCAGGGGGTATTGTGTAAAAATAAGAAAAGATCGGTTTTTTTTTACTAAACCTATGGCCACTTCTTCCATTGCCGTTAGAGAATTACCTCTCTTTCCCCTTCCCGAAGTTGTTTTATTCCCGGGTCGTCCCCTGCCCCTGCACATCTTCGAGTTTCGCTATCGGATTATGATGAATACGATATTGGAAGAAGATCGCCGTTTTGGGGTCTTAATGGTAGATCCAGCCACGGGAGAAATCGCTAAAGTCGGCAGTTGTGCGGAAGTTGTCCGTTGTCAACGTCTTCCAGATGATCGGTTAAAAATTCTCACCATCGGTCAACAGCGTTTCCGTGTCCTAGAATATGTCCGGGAAAAACCCTATCGTGTCGGTTTAGTGGAGTGGATTGAAGATGTCCCCACCACCCAAGAGCTGCGACCTCTGGCCAAAGAAGTGGATCGACTGCTGCGGGATGTGGTTCATCTATCAGCCAAATTAACCGCTCAAAAAATTGAACTCCCCGACGATTTGCCCAGTCTTCCCCTGGAATTATCCTACTGGGTGGCGGGTAATCTCTACGGTGTGGCCGGGGAACAACAGGCTTTATTGGAAATGCTCGATACAGTCAGTCGTCTGCAACGAGAATCGGAAATTCTCACCTCGACTCGCAATCATCTGGCCGCTCGCACGGCTCTTAAAGATGCTTTAAATTAATGATCTTGAGGTTTTTCAGCTTCGGGAGATGGCAGTGGCCGTCTTATTTCAGTGAACAGTAAACAGTAATCAGTGAACTGATAACTCACATCTGAAAACTGGTCACTAACCCACTGATGACTGACCCACTGATAACTGATAACTGTTAATCTGGGGATTACCTAATGTTTACCTTGATACAGTAAAGTGGGGTTAAAATCGTTAGCCCCTCACCCAGGAGAACTTTGATCATGTTGCTGACCTATAATCCCAGCGTCTCACCCTTCCGAGAAGACTATAGCGAGAGTCGTCGGCTCCATTTTTATGATCGCGGGGAAAATATTCCTCTGGTGGTTGATGGAGTCTGGCAAGTTTATCGGGGTATGGCGCAACTAAGTCAAGTATCTGAGAGTGGAGAGGAAATTTTACTAGGCTGGGCCCATTCATCCCACTTTTTTGGCTTAAATTTGACCCATCTAGAATCCTATCACGCCAGAGCCTTGTCGGAACTGTACCTAAAATGGTACACGATCGCCGAAGTAGAAAATTCGGCGGAATTAACTAGGATGATGTTAAATCAAATGATCCGTCGTCAACAACAAACGGAATCGCTTCTTGCGATCGCAGGACTCAAACGAGTGGAGGAACGTCTCCAGCAGTTACTACAGTTATTAAAGCGGGAAATGGGAGAACCAATCGCCCAAGGCAGTCGTTTAAAGATCCGTTTAACCCATCAAAATCTCGCCAATGCTATCGGTACCACGAGGGTAACGGTGACGCGTTTGTTAGGCGAATTTCAGCGTCAGGGAGCCGTGAGCAGCGATTGCGATCGCCACTTAATTATTCACGATTAAGTCAGTCCCCCCCCATAATAGACTCCTTGCGGAGGTCCAATAATTGCCAAGCTAATTTAGCGGCCCCCACCATCCCGGCGCGATTACCTAACTCGGCCGTTAATACCTCTAATCCTTCTCTGGAACTAGGTAACACCCGTCTTTCGATTTCTGTGAGCAGAGAGGGAAAGAAAAACTTAGCACTGGCGCTAATGCCGCCGCCGATAATTACCGCCTCTGGGGTGAGAACATAGAGTAAACTGGCGATACCAGCCCCCAGTAAACAGCCGTAACGCTGCCAGAATTCTAAAGCCTCTCGATCGCCTTTTTCGGCCAATTCCGCCAATTGCTTCGGTTCTTTGCCGGTCATCCGGCGAATAGCTTGCCGGGAGACGTATTGTTCCAAGGAACCCCGATTACCGCTATTGCACAATGGACCGTCAAAATTAAGGGTTATTAAGCCTAATTCTGCGGCCGTTCCCTTGCTGCCCACAAATAAGTTACCATCGAGAATAATTGCCCCTCCTACTCCCGTCCCCAAGGTCAACAGGATCAAGTTTTGAAACCGTTTGCCCGCTCCTAACCAAGCTTCCCCCAAACCGGCACAATTGGCATCATTGGCTAAAATTGTCGGCATTCCCGTACTTTCTTCTAACCAATCGGCGAGGGGAATATCCCGCCATCCTGCCAAATTAATCGCTATTTTGGCAATTCTTCCCTGAGCATCCGCCGGCCCCGGCGTTCCCACACCGATGGCTTGACAACTTTTATCTAAATTTACTTGACAAATGCCTTGATGTATGGTAAGGGCGACTTCTTTGGGTGTAGCGGGTTGGGGAGTGGGCAAGGTGAGAGATTCGAGACAATTGCCCTCTTGGTCAAATTTACCAATTTTAATCGCAGTTCCACCTAAATCGACACCTATTACTGTTTTCACCATCGGGCTTTTCTTGTTACTCTGGGAATAGCTAGGTTTATTATCACTCTTTTTGGCGTTTTTTTTCGCGGTTAGATGTGATTGAGGATAATTCGGCTAAACTGGCAAAACTAGCTGATTGATTAGCCCCAATTTCTCCTATAGTTTGGATACCTGCAGCTTAACTCCTGATTTTTCCCCATTTTAAAAATGATGAATATTACCATTTCAAATCTCTACGATAGCGATTATCAACTTTGGTTAGAGTCCACTATCAACCAATTGCGTCAAGGGGATTTTCAAGCGGTAGATTGGCCGAATTTATTAGAGGAGTTGGCAGATTTGGGAAAAAGTGAACGACGAGCATTAGAAAGTTTATTAACTCGACTTTTAGAACATTTACTGAAGTTAACTTACTGGCAATCCCAACGGGATTATAATCAAGCTGGATGGAAAAAAGAAATTCGCAATTTTCGTATTCAGATCAAAAAAATTCTCAAAGATAGTCCCAGTTTAAAGTCCTATTTAAGGGAAATTTTGCCGGAATGTTATCTCGATGCTCGCCATCTGCTTATTGACGAAACCGAATTAGATGCCAGTATTTTCCCTCTGGAAGTGTTAGCTAGTCTAGAGGAGATTCTCGAGCAAAATTGGCTGCCGGATTGGGAAGCTATCAGTAATGATTCTGAAAAGTGCAATTAAGGAGTAAAAAATGATGAATATTACCATTTCAAATCTCTACGATAGGGATTATCAACTTTGGTTAGAGTCCACGATCAACCAATTACGTCAGGGCGATTTTCAAGCAGTAGATTGGCAGAATTTATTAGAGGAGTTGGCAGATTTGGGTAAAAATAATCGACGAGCATTAGAAAGTTTATTAACTCGACTTTTAGAACATTTACTGAAGTTAACTTACTGGCAATCCCAACGAGATTATAATCAAGCAGCATGGAAAGGGGAAATTAGAACCTTTCGGAAACAAATCAAGAAAATACTGAGAGATAGTCCCAGTCTCAAACCCTATTTATCCGAGATACTTGAGGAATGTTACAGCGATGCTCGGGAGATAATTATTGATATCACCCAATTAGATGCCAGTATTTTCCCTGTGGAAGTGTTAGCTAGTCTAGAGGAGATTCTCGCTGAAAATTGGCTGCCGGATTGGGAAGCTATCGGCAATGATTCTGAAAAGTGCAATTAAGGAGTAAAAAATCATGAATATTACCATCCCAAATCTCTACGATAGCGATTATCAACTTTGGTTAGAGTCCACTATCAACCAATTGCGTCAAGGCGATTTTCAAGCGGTAGATTGGCAGAATTTATTAGAGGAGTTGGCAGATTTGGGGAAAAATAATCGACGAGCGCTTAAGAGTCTCTTAACTCGACTCCTAGAACATTTACTGAAGTTAACCTACTGGCAATCCCAACGAGATTACAACCAAGCAGCATGGAAAAAAGAAATCAGGAATTTTCGCCTACAAATTGCTGATCTTTTAGAAGATAGTCCCAGCTTAAAGTCCTATTTAAGGGAAATTTTAGCAAAATGTTATCTCGATGCTCGCAATCTGATGATTGACGAAACCAGATTAGATGCCAGTATTTTCCCCGTGGAAGTATTAGCTAGTCTAGAGGAGATTCTCGCTGAAAATTGGCTGCCGGATTGGGAAGATATAAACAGCGATAAATCTTCCCAAGCGAACTAAAGATTAGCTTCACCTACCCGGTTTACAAACATTATAATCTTCGTGAGAGATGACCGCTTCTGGGACGAGGAGATTGCCGTGGTCGCGACAGATGAGGCGATAATTGCGGGTAACGGGGATACTGATAATAAAGCGATCGTGTCGCAATCGTTTACCGTGGAAATCTCGATAATTGCGGTGATTTTGCAATCCTTGCAGGATTTCCCTAGCTTTAAGTACCACATTTTTCGGTAATTCCCGCAGATCGATCGGATCTTGCGAAAAAGTGGCTTCCCAAGCATTTTTTTGACGTTTTCTTTCTTCCCACGCGGCATCTAGTTGAGCGCAATGATGGCAGACTTGGCCATAACCCTTGTGACCACAGGGAAACTTCTTCTTTCTTCTGGACATAATACCATCTGTCTGTGAGGCTGTGAGGGAGTATTCAAAAGCGGTAAAGCTTGCTTCACTTTTGGCAGATGGAGAAGAAAGTCTTTACCTAGTGATTATCTATACTTACCAGCATACAGGGATCGATCCCCGGTGTGGCGATTGACCGGCAAGAAAGTTTATCTTCGTTAGTTGAGGCTGCTGTCATCGACAAGATTAAGGCTGCTTAGAATAATTCCCATTCTTGGGTTCTTAAGCGTTTGAGAATGGCCAAACGGCTACTAAAATAATTGCCACAGAGACGACTATAATCGGTTAAACGCAGATTATTTAAGCTAATTGACCAAGACCAAATATAGGCCGCCTGGGTGAGATACTGAAGACAAGATAATTCACCATCGGTTAAAGGCACTGTTTCATCGTAGCCTTGGATGAAACCATGGCGAACCTGGCGATTTAAGCCGGATTGTAGGGAAACTTGCAGAAATTTAGCGATATCAAAAACTCGCCAACCATAACCGCACTGATCGAAATCAAATAGGGTCATCTGATTATCAGGGGTGATATGCACATTACCACTATGAGGATCGCCCCAACAAATGCCCCAATAGGGAGATTCTGTCGGTAATTTAGCGGTTTCTTCCTCTATTTCCCCAATGGTTTCTAAGACACAGTCTAGGTCGCTCGGTCGTTGGTGCAGAAAAGGTGCGATAATTTGCAGGGAATCGTCGAGAAGATATTTGAGGTTGAGGGGATGACGATAGGCTAGGGGTTGAAAATCTGCTGTCACCCGATGTAAATTAGCCACGATCGCCCCTAAATGATAGGCTTGTTCTATATCTATGTCCCCAATAGCAATTCCTCCAGGAGCATAGGGAAAAAGGACGGCGTAACGTTTCCCTTCCGGAGCATTAATTTCTAGGGATAAATCACCGTTTTTGCTGCGAATTGGCGCAGCGACGGGAACCTGAGAGCGATCGAGATAATCTAATAATTCTAACTCGAAGTCGATTTCCATTTTGCTGCGCCAATGGCAGTGAGATACGCGCAAAATGTAGGGAGTTTTCAGGGTTTCGAGGAGATACACATCACTTAAACCCCGATGCCAAAATTGACAATTTTTCGGTACATCAATCTCGTAACGAGAAAAAACCAAATCTGCTAGGGCAGCAGGAGCAAGAGTGGAGTAGAGTGTGGGAAAAGTCCATTCTCCAGTCCGAAAATTGGCAGCGGCAGAACTAGAAGGCAGTAAATTGAGCGAAGCCAGAAAAGTCGTCACGGTTCCCTCCCGATGCAAGTGTGGACAACGCTCGCACCATCCTATTTTATAGGCCACATATATTACAAATTGGTTCGATCGCTCCGTATATTTCGCTACATTCCTCTGTCAGACTACATCCTGTTTAAAAGCTATAGGGGAGCAGCCAGCGGGGAGAAGGGAGAAACAATCCTTAAAAACGGATTTGGTATCAGTACCCAAAAAATTAATATAGGAGCTGCTGAAAAAGTCTTTGAGTGGCAACGCCGGAACAGTTTTTGATGCTTTAACACCTACTTACTAACCGCCGATTCTAACATAGTAATTGTTCCCCGATTAGCATCAAATTCTACTGCAATACCAATAGCTAGAGTCTCGATAATCTCCAAATGTCCGATCATCAAACCTAAACAAGCGGGAATTTTTAAGGGTTGGATATATTCTCGGATCACTTCTTCTAAAGTCAGGGAACCATAGTCACTATCGGCGCTACAATTGCTACATTGACCGAAGATAAACCCAGCTAAATTATCGAGAACTCCCGCTAATTTTAATTGATTTAACAGGCGATCTATTTCATAAATATCTTCACCAATATCTTCTAAAAATAGGATAGCACTGGTAAAATCTGGTAGATAGGGAGAGCCAACTATTGAGGCTAAAGTGGTTAAATTACCACCGATTAATTTACCTTTTGCTTGACCTTTAGTAATAGTTTGAATGCGATTTTTTACCTGCATTAAACGATTAGCATCATCGGGATCGGGAAAATTTATAAAAGTTAACTTTTCCCCAGAAAATAAAACTTGTCGAAAGCTTTCAGTTTGAGCGGTGCGCCAACTAGAAAAGCCATTGGGAGCATGGAAAGTAACTAAACCAGTTTTGGCATAAATAGCTAATAATAAAGAAGTTATATCACTAAAACCACAGATAATTTTCGGATGACGGCGAATTAAATCGTAGTCGAGATAAGGTAATAAACGAGCGCTTCCCCAACCGCCGCGAATTGGTAAAATTAAGGCAATATTATCATCGGCAAAAAATTGATTTATATCCGCGGCTCGCTCGCTATCTTTACCGGCTAGATAACCATAACGATCTAAAGCGTGTTGACCAACTTTTGGGACTAATTTTAAAGCTTTAACTGCTTCAATAACTATATTCAAATCATCTTCTTTAAAAGTTGCCCCCGCCGGACTAATAATACCCACTCCATCCCCGGGTTGTAGATGTGGCGGTTTAATTAGAGGAAAATTATTGCTAACAACTTTTCTAGGAATTAGGGAAAAACTAACAGCAGTTAGAGCGGAATTAATGAAAAATTGACGGCGCTTCATCCTGATAGTTTTTAGAAAAATTGCAAGGGAAATAAGAATTTAGGGATTACTGCTCAGAAAAAAAGTTTTCACAATTGCCCCAGCTAAGAGGACAATTAATGCCCAAACCTGACATTTTTGGTTTCCTTCTAATGAGTTTAGTCGATTTTCTATTCCCTCAACTTTTCCCGTTAACACCGCTTGTCCTACCTTTAAATCCGTCACATCTTTTTGTAACGAATCGATTTTTCCCTCCATCCGCGTCAAGATAGTTTCTAGGGAATAAGTAACCGTTTCCTGAGATTGATTCATTTGTTCAAGACCTTTTAGTTAATTGTTGCCCTAGAAAAGCCATTATGCTTCCGATTTTGCCATATCGCGAATGATATCACCGCGAGTGATAATACCAATTACTTTGTGGGTTTCTTCCTCAATCACCGGTAAACGACGCACATGACGATCATACATTAACGAGGCCGCTTCTTTCAAAGGGCGATCGGCTGTGATACTAATAGGTTTATCGGTCATTACTTCCCCCACGGTTTGACCGAGAGCTTTATGGAGTAATTTCTCGTGACGGCTAGGATTTTGTAGATAGATGACACTATCGAGGAGCATAATGTAAGGAGGAGCTTCTACTCCCGTTTCCTGCCACATAAGGTCAGTTTCGGAGATAACCCCAATCAGTCGCATATTGTCATCCACCACGGGTAAACCACTAAACCGCTTTTCGGCCAAAATTTTTACTGCTTCGGACAAAGAAGTGTTAGCGGTGACGGTGATGGGATTGGGAGTCATGATATGGGCAACTGTTTTCGTCATCTTAGCGACCTGCGACAATAATGCTTTCTCTCTCCATCTTATCATTAGGGTAATCAGTCACCGCTTAATTATGACTATTCTTCAATCTTCGGCTGAGAAAATGGTATAACATAAAAAGGAAATGGGATATTAATTTAGTTAGTTGACAAGGAAAAATAAAAATGATCGCTCAACCTCAATACCCAGAAAGAATGACCCCGGAAGAGTATCTAGAATGGGAAGCTACCCAGGAATTGCGCCATGAATATATTGATGGGGAAATTATCGCCATGACTGGGGGTAGTCTGCCCCATAATGATATTACCTTGAATTTTTACAGAACTTTATATTCTCATCTCCGTCCGCGAGGCTGTCGGGTGAATGTATCTGATGTGAAAGTACAAGCTAATAATAGTCGTTATTTTTATCCCGATTTGGTGATTAGTTGCGATTTTAGGGATAGAGAATCTCGTAATTTTATTCAACATCCACAAGTGATTATTGAAGTGCTTTCCCCTAGCACAGGAAACTATGATCGCACCAAAAAGTTACAATATTATCGTCAGATTGCCAGTTTACAAGAATACGTTTTAGTCGATACCGAATCGAGCAGTGTTGAGGTTTATCGCCGCGGTGAAGATAAAATTTGGTTTTACTGCGCTTATAGTCAAGGGGAAGAAATTATTCTATCTAGTCTCGATTTTCACTGTGCGATCGAGTTAATCTATGAAGGGATAAGTTTCGATTAAAGAAAGTTTACAAACAGGTCAAATATTACTAAACTTAAAATAAATACGTCCCGATTGTTTCGATAAATTCTATGTTACCGCCCCTATTAGTCCTTGATCCCTTGTTAGAAAACTGGTTACGAGAAGATCTCGGTAGAGGCGATCGCACCACCCAAGCAATTTTCTTCGGTCATGCTAAAATTGGTCAAGCTAGTTGGATTGCCAAGGAAGCGGGAGTTATTGCTGGTTTACCCGTAGCTGAACGAGTTTTTCAACTGCTTAACCCCACTATTCACTTTACCCCCACCGTTGCCGAAGGGGAATTCTGCCCTAAGTCTAAAGTTATTGCCGAGATAGAAGGTTCCTTCGATGCGCTGTTAATTGGGGAAAGAGTCGCTTTAAATCTTGCCATGCGCTTGAGTGGAATTGCTAGTGCCACTCGTCAGTATGTGGAGAAAATTGCCGATTTATCGACAAGATTGGTGGATACCCGCAAAACTACCCCCGGATTGCGAATTTTAGAAAAATATGCCTCCGGTATCGGTGGCGCTATTAACCATCGTTTGGGGCTAGATGATGCAATTATGATTAAAGATAATCATATTCAAGCAGCAGGCAGCATTGAGGAAGCAGTGCGTCGTGTACGGCAAAATATGCCCTATCCTCTCACAATTGAGGTAGAAACCAGCCAATTAGAAGAAGTGAATCAGGCCCTGCAGCAGCAGGTAGAGATCATTATGTTAGATAATATGGATTTAGAGATGATGCAAACTGCTGTGGAGATGATCCGCAATTTTAATAGTAAAACCAAAATAGAAGCATCGGGAAATATTACCCTCGATCGCATTCGCAACGTTGCCGAAACAGGAGTAGATTATATTTCCACTAGCGCCCCGATTACCCGTTCTACTTGGTTAGATATTAGTATGAGAATTGATTAAAAGGCCATATCAGTGATCAGTAGGTAGTGGGGTAGTGGGGTAGTGGGGTAGTGGGGTGTGGGAAGAATAAATAAAAATAATCTCCTGTCTCCTGTCTCGGAGTCTCCTGACGACCGACTCCTGACTCCTAACTCCTGACTCCTGACTCCTATCTCGGAGTCTCCTGACTCCTATCTCCTATCTCCTATCTATTGTAACCTCGATCGCATCGCCAATATTTAGGTGTAATTGCTTTTGAGCGCTACCACTATTGACGGCAATTTCTAACCCCCCGTGACTACCGATAAAAGCGACTATTTCCCCCCAAGGAACATCACTGTAGGTGTTTTTTGCGGGGATAATTTTTGGACCCAACTGCACCGACCAATTTTTTCCCTCTAGGAGATAATCGGGAATATTGCTGATTAAATTGCCGAAAATGTCAATATATTGAATTTGACCCCTGATTTTATCTTCCTCGATTTGCGGAACAGCGATCGCTAATTGTTGCAAGCTATCGGGATCAATAATCTCACCTAACATTTCTAGGGGTACTCCCCGGGACAAATAAGCGGCCACAGGAGCAAAAATATCACGACCATGAAAAGTAGTGCTAGGGTTAGGGGTGCGCCAATAGGAAGAATTATTGAGATTAACGGCAGATATAGCGGGAGATTGGCTTAAAATGCCACTAAATAAACCATTATCTGGCCCGACTAAATAACCACCGGCAAAACGAATCCCTACCCCGCGTCTTTTGCTTCCTACCCCCGGATCTATAACTGCCAGATGAATAGTGCCTTGGGGAAAGTATTGATAGGCATTCAGGAGAATAAAACGACCAGCGTAAAGGTCTTGGGGCGAAATTTGATGATTCAGATCGATCGTGCGAGCATGGGGGGCAATTCCCGCGATTACTCCCTTGATAATGCCCACATAACCGTCTCGTAGTCCAAAATCGCTAGTAAGGGTTATCAGTGCCTGTTCCGTCATTGACTTGTCACTAAGGTTGCCAACAGCTTTAATAAATCTTAACGCTAAATTCAGTAGCTAAAGATACAGTTTCCCAAGGAGAATGTTATGATTTAGATATAAGGTAAGTTAAGTCGCTCAAAAGTCTGTCCACCATGAACAAAAATCGTCAGCAAGTCCTAACACAGGCCACCGTGGCCCATAGGGAAACACTCCGCAGAAATTTACAACACCGACTGGAAGTAGCTAGAGCGCAGGGAAATGAGGCTCTAGTGCGTCAATTGGAAGCAGAGGCGGCCTATTTGCACCTTCGTTAGATTTAATCGGTGTTTAGTCATAGTCTAGTTGTCGGTTTCTAGTGATCGGTATGCCGATCACTTTTTTTTGGGCGAATTTTTTTTAAAAAATTGCCGATATCTCCACTGGCAATCCCTAAAATAGAAGGAACAGCAGTTTAGAGATCAAATAATTATGGCTTTTTTCCGGCAATATATCGCTCCGCTCCTGACTATCTTCGTGTTTTTAGTTGCTCTGGTTGCCACCGGCATCCGGATTTTTTTACCGGCAGATTTAGCGGCACCCGCTCCGATCGAGCCATCCCTGGGCATAATTTTCTCTTATCCTTGGCATGGCTAACCTTCCCGAAGATTATCGGCTGCGACTGGGAAACCCGAGCGATCGCTATCTACTAATTAATTTTCTCACCCGCAGCTATCAAGAATTTTTTCCCGAACAAAAAAACCTCTCCCATCTAGCTGATACAGTCAGACAGTTTTTTTGCCTCGATACTCCCCTGTGGATCGTCGAAGGACAACAAACGGCGATCGCTTGTCTCTGGATGGGGAGCGCCGTCGATCAGGTGACAGGCGATCGCTATGGTCATATTTTCCTAATTTACGTCGATCCCCAGCATCGTCGCCAAGGTATCGCCAGCGCACTAATCGATCGAGCTAAGGATTGGGCAAAAAGTCGCGGACAAACCCGCCTCGGTTTACAAGTCTTCATCAATAACGACAATGCTCTCAATCTCTACCAAAATCTCGGCTTTCAAACTCGCTCTTTGCTGATGTTGAAAAATATTTAGAAACTGTCAGGAGACTCCGAGATAGGGTGATAGGGTTTTGGGGTGATAGGGTTTTGGGGTTTTAGTTCAATTTCCCCACTTCCCCACTTCCCCACTTCCCCCCGCAACGCGCACGAAGTGGTCTCCCCAATTCATAATTTATAATTTATAATTCCCACTTCCCCAACCCCAGACATACCTATAGAGATGGCACTGTCAGCATTAATTATTCCTGAGCGAGCCACAAAGGGTAAAATTTGGGAAACACTGCAATACACTGGCAGTCATCGTGGATAAAAACACGCTATTTTATTAACCTATACTAACCGCGCTTTAGGAGTCAGCAGTTTTCATGGATTCCGTGACAACCCTCCAATGTCAAAACCTAACCTGTCTATCCCCGAACGCTCTCACTAATAGATTCTGTGAAAAATGCGGTACTCCTTTAGTTAAGCGCTATTTATGGATGATGGGTGATTGGGTGAGAACCTATTATCATGTTGGCGAGCTAATTGATAATCGTTATTTGGTCAAACAACCACAAATTGTTCTTGATACTAAACCCGCTCAAGCACCCCAAGCGCCGGACGAACCTCCTAGCTGGATTTCCCTCTACCTAAAATTGTTACCCTTCCATCTCCACATTCCCCAAGTCTATGGCTATATTCCCAGTCCCGATGAACGCTTAAATATGGACATCTGGCTGTTGGAATACGGCACTATTCCCCTCGACGAAACGGGAGAATTAATTTATCCAGAACTATTGCCCACTCTGGCCGAGGTTTGGTCGCAAGCTTCTGATTTAAGGCAAATTCACTGGTTATGGCAAATGGCCAAACTCTGGTATCCCCTTCAGAGAAAAGCTGTGGTCTCTAGTCTGCTTAACCCTTCTCTGACGAGAGTGAATAATCAGCTGCTGCAATTGCTAGAATTAAGCAAAGACGAGGCTACCGCTCCCAATTTACGAGATTTAGGGGCCCTGTGGGCCGGTCTGATGCCGACGGCAGCCGCTAATATTCAAGATTTTCTCGCATCCCTGACCCAAGAGCTAGAATCCGGTGATCTCGATCGCCCGGAATCCCTGATCGCTATCCTCGATTATGCACTACAGCACTACGGTGGAGGTCAAGAACGCAGCTATGAGATTTTTACCCGCACCGATACCGGTCCGCTGCGGGAACACAACGAGGATGCCTGTTATCCCCCGACTAATCAGGCCATAACCCTCGCTCATGGTCAAAATCCCCTGGCGATTGTCTGTGATGGCATCGGCGGTCAGGAAGGGGGCGAAATCGCTGCTCAATTGGCGATCGAAACCCTGCCTAGGGAAATTAATCGCAGTGCCCCCACTGATATGGAAGTCTATCCCGATAGTCACAGTCTTGTCCTCGAACAGGCGATTCGTGTCACCAATGATCTGATCAGTCAACGCAATGATCAGGAGTCAAGACAAGATCGTCAGCGCATGGGTACGACTCTAGTTATGGCTTTTGCCCAGGCCCAGGAAATGTACGCGGCCCATGTGGGGGATTCCCGCATCTATTGGATTACTGCCCACAGTTGTCATCAAGTGACGGTGGATGACGATCTCGCTTCCAGGGAAGTGAAATTAGGCTATCTCCTCTATCGTGATGCCATACAGTATCCCAACGCCGGGGCCTTGGTGCAAGCTTTGGGCATGAGTAGCGCCACTAATCTCCATCCCACGGTTCAGAGGTTGATTATTGATCAAGATTGTGTTTTTCTCCTCTGTTCCGATGGTTTAAGTGATTACGATCGGGTAGAACAATACTGGGACAGTGAAATTGTGCCTCTTTTGCGAGGAGAGAAAAATGTAACCGCCGTGGGGGAAAGTTTATTACAACTAGCTAACCAGAAAAACGGTCACGATAACTCCACCATCGCCCTAGTTTATTGTCGGGTAGTTCCTGCGGCTGAACCTATCAGGCCTTTAGTTTATGCTCAGGCCAAAGAACAAATTATTCCCGATCTTAATGACCAAGATTTTGATTACAGCGGGGACACCTACCCCGGAGAAGAAGTGGTGACAGCAATACCCACTCCCCCCCCCGCATCTTCTTCGGTTTCTAGTCGTACTTCTCCCCCCGCACCCACTAGGGTTTCACCCCTAGTCGTAGTAGTGAGCGCTGTCGGTGTTCTCGGTTTGCTGGCTGCGATCGCTTGGCAATTCCTGAGTCGTCATCCCGCTTCCAATCCATCGATTTCTCCCGCACCTGTCACCAGTCCGAGTCCCACGACCGGGACGACACCTTCCGCACCTGTCACCAGTCCCACGACCGGGACGACACCTTCCGCACCTGTCACCAGTCCCACTCCCCCCAATGCTTCCCCTAACTAGGGTTGGCTGAAAAAGTTTTTCGTGGGGACAGGGTGTGGGGTGTGGGGTGTGGGGTGTGGGGTGTGGGGTTTTACCTGACGATTAATCGGCTTGTCGGGGGTTGCCAGAGCGAGTTAAGATAAAATGCCCGATTAACTGCCGAGTCTATCCTATGGTTGATGCTGCGACGTTCTCCTCCGACACCTCCGCGATCATTGATGCCTTTGAAACGCCTCTAGAGTTTAACTTTCAACTGCCAGATCCCGAAGATGAAACCATCCAAGATCATGACTTTCAGCAGCAACTGGATTCTTTTTGGAAAGTTTGCGATCGCTTTGATTTGCAAACGGAAATCTGGCGGGGGCGAATTTTGCGAGCTATTCGCGACCGGGAAAAGCAAGGCGGTGATAGTCGCGGTACAGGCTTTTTGAACTGGTTAAAACAGCGAGAAATCACTAAAAGTCAAGCTTATGCTCTGATTCAATTGGCTAATAGTGCTGATACTCTCCTGGCAGAAGGACAACTGGATCCCGATAGTATCAATAATTTTAGTAAACGCGCCTTCGTGGAAACGGCCAAATCTGCCCCCGAAATTCAAAAATTAGTCAGTGATGCGGCCCGACAAGGGGAGAGAATTACCCGTCGGGAGGTGAAGCAATTGGCCGATGAATGGACAGCGATGAGTTCAGATTTACTACCCGATGAAGTGAAAGAAAAAGCCAGCGACGGCAGTTTACCGGCGCGTCATCTCGCCCCCTTAGTGAAAGAATTAGAAAAGTTACCCGATACTCATATCGACACTCTCCGTCAAGAAATCGCCGCTAATCCCGATGTGGACACGGTAAAATTAATCACCTCGGAAGCACGCAGTTTAGCCAAATATCTCGATGCGGCGGCCCAAGTACAAACTCTCCGACGGGGTAATTTAGATATCGAAATGGCTCTAGAAGAAGCTTTGCGCGTCGATTGTCTAAATACGGCGGCGGACCTGGTTAAACAAGCCACACAATTAGAGCAAGCCGTAGCTAAACTTTATACTACTTGGAAACGTTTAGGTAGTTTGTCCGATCGCCTCTATGTGGATACGGGAGCAAGTAATCCCCATCTGCGATCGATGTTAACCTGTTTGGAAAGTTTAACCAGTGAAGTGATCGAAGTAGAACTGGATGAAGGTGGACAAAAAATGGTACGTTTACGCATTATCAGCGATGGGGGAAGTTAGGTGCTTTGTTGGGTGTTGGGTGTTGGGGTGTTGGGGTTTTAGTTGAAATTCCCTCATTACCCTATTCTCCCATTCCCCTAACGGCTTGCTGCTATAATCTCTGAATATCCTCAACTTTTATGAAAACTTATTAACAGATAATTGACTTTATGCTAAAAATCAAGGAAAAAAAACAAATAATTAGCATCGGTTCCATAACTGCGGCGATCTTGCTCAGTTTAACCCTAATTCCTGCCGCTATAGCCAAGGATGTCCTTCTGAGATTGGGCATTGTCCAACGTTTTGGCGATGAAGCCAAGGAAAAATTAACCCTGAGTAGTACCAGTGGTGATAATCTCACCCTGCGCGTGGTGGGAGAAGATGGCCAATCCCAAACCCTGCAAACCAATCGCCTACAATTAGAAGTTATTCCCCGTCCTCTCGCTTCTCCCATCCTGCAAGAAAAAGTCATTTTGAGCGACCACGCCACCTTTGAAACCGCCGAAAATAGTGCCAAAAATTGGGCAAAAATGGGCATTAAAGTGGAAATTACCCAGCCCGGACGCTGGCAGGTTTGGGCAAAGCGAGAAGTTTATGAAAATCCCCTAGTGCGACGTTGGTTGCTGACCAGTTTGCAAGCCAAAGGCTACAATCAACCCTATATTAATAGTGTTTTACTCAAAGAAAAGCCGCAAGTTTCTTTCCAAATCAACGGGGTGCGCTATTTTCCCAAAGAATTAGAAATCGAGAGCCAAAAAAACCTGATTCAAGTCACCCATAGCCCCGATCAGTTACGTTTGTACGGGGGAACTATGCGCCTACAGCCCAACGCCTACGGCACTTTTACCCTAGTTAATAACGTTCCCCTCGAAACCTACCTGCGCGGGGTTGTACCCCACGAAATCGGTCATGATGCCCCGGAAAGCGCCACCCAGGCGCAAACTATTATCGCCCGCACCTACGCCCTCCGCAATCTCCGCCGTTTTCAAGCCGATAATTACGAACTCTGTGCCGATACCCATTGTCAAGTTTATTATGGATTGACCGGAACTAATCCCCGGGCTGATCAAGCGATCGCGGCCACGCGAGGCCTGGTTTTAACCTACCAAAATGAGTTAGTGGATGCCCTTTATTCCTCTACCACCGGCGGAATAACTGCCCTCTTTAGTGATGTTTGGGATGGGGAGGAAAGACCTTATCTCCGGGCAGTGGTGGACTCCCCCAATCGAGTCTGGGATCTCTCGAAACAATCTCTCGCTAATGAGACAACTTTTCGCCAGTTTATTAATCTTAAAGATGGTTTTAATGAGACGGGTCGACGGGTTTTTCGCTGGCAAAAACAAGCTTCTTTAGCTGATTTGAGTCAAGACCTAGAAACCTATCTAAAACGCAGAAAACATCCCCTCGCCCATTTCCAGAAAATCCAATGGATGGAAGTGACTAAGCGCTCTCCTTCCGGTCGGATTCTGACTATGACCGTTCAAACCGATAAGGGGATTTTAGAACTGCATAAAAATGAGGTGCGTAGTGCTTTGGGACCGCCTCGCAGTACCCTATTCTACATCGATCCTATCTACGATACCAATCGACAGATCCAGGGTTATAACTTTATTGGTGGCGGTTTTGGCCACGGGGTAGGATTAAGTCAATTTGGTTCCTATAATTTAGCCCGTTTGGGTTGGTCTCCCGAACAAATTCTCGCTTTCTATTATCCCGGCACCACCATTCAACCTCTCAATAATTCGATTGTCTTTTGGCGAGGAAATTAAGCAGTTATCAGTTATCAGTTTCTGAAGGCAATAGGCAATAGGCAATAGGCAAGAGAAAGGCTCTGACAATTCTCCTACCTAAAAAGAGGATTAGAAACTAAGTAGATCAAATATTTGACTAAAATTTACCGAAATTTTGGGTTAAAGCCCCGTCCTTTTAGGACGGCTTTTTAAACTATAGCTTGTTAACTTAACTTTTATTGTGCTATACTGATTTTATCTAAGTAACCCGTGCGTAAAATGTTTGTCTTAGAGTTTAAAGTTAAAGCTAAAACTCAACAGTATCAAGCCATAGACGATGCTATTCGTACTGCTCAATTCATCCGTAACAAATGTGTAAGGTTA